>CAZSFS010000011.1:0-2501 GCA_964606255.1 uncultured Candidatus Saccharibacteria bacterium
CTTCTAATATAGTATGTCCTTACGCAATAGCTTCTAGCATTTCTGACTAATTTCCCGCGTCAAACGCGGGCTGAATTTATCAGACTTGTTCGAAGTTGGCGGTTTTATTAAAAATTAATATATGTTGACGAGTTTAATCACAGGCGCGTGTTCTCGCATCTTGTGGTTAGTCCCGCCAACCAATGTAATTATATGGCAGACGCATTTGATCGAAGTAAGCCTCACGTAAACGTTGGTACAATTGGCCACGTTGACCACGGCAAAACAACATTAACAGCCGCTATTCTTACTGTTCTTGGAAGAGCAGGAAACGGATATTCAGCTAAATTAAAAGGAGTTAACGATATCGACTCTGCTCCAGAAGAAAAGGCTCGTGGTATTACCATCGCCCTTTCTCACAACGAGTACGAGACTCCAAATCGTCACTACGCCCACATCGACGCCCCAGGCCACGCCGACTACATCAAAAACATGATTACCGGTGCTGCCCAGATGGATGGCGCAATCCTCGTGGTTGCTGCTACTGATGGTGCCATGCCACAAACTCGTGAACACGTTCTTTTGGCAAAACAAGTTGGTGTGCCAAAAATTATCGTTTTCCTAAACAAGTGCGACATGGTTGACGATAAAGACATGATCGACCTAGTCGAAGAAGAAATCCGTGAATTGCTTACAAAGCAGGGATTTGACGGTGCAGGTGCTCCAGTTATCCGTGGATCAGGATTGAAAGCTCTTGAATCAGCTGACAACAACGACGAATGGGCTGCTAAAGTTATGGAACTTGCCAATACTTTGGACACTTACATCCCAACACCAGTTCGTGATCTTGAAAAGCCTTTCCTTATGCCTATCGAAGACATTTTCTCTATCGAAGGACGTGGAACAGTTGCTACAGGTAAGATCGAACGAGGAGTTGTTAAGGTTGGTCAGGACGTTGAAATCGTCGGTATCAAAGATACTCAAAAGACTACAGTTACAGGAATCGAAATGTTCAACAAGCAGTTGAACGAAGGTATGGCTGGAGACAACGCCGGAATCTTGCTCCGAGGTGTAAAGAAAGAAGATGTTCACCGAGGACAGGTTCTTGCAATCCCAGGATCTGTTACTCCTCACACAGAATTCGAATGTGAAGCTTACATCTTGAAGAAAGAAGAAGGTGGCCGACACACTCCATTCTTGAAAGGTTACAAACCTCAGTTCTACATCCGAACAACTGACGTTACTGGAGAGGTTACTATCCCAGAAGGATCAGAAATGGTCATGCCTGGCGATACTGTAAACTTGAAAGTCGTCTTGGTTGCTCCAGTTGCTCTCGAAGAAAAGATGCGATTCGCTATCCGCGAAGGCGGCAAGACTGTCGGAGCCGGAGTCGTCACAAAGATCACTAAATAATCCAAAAAAATTCATTAGCTCATTAAATTATGGCGACAAAAAAAGCACAATCAAAAACATCGACTAAACCTGTTCGGTCAGGAAAAGCTACTACGAAGAGCGATGGAGTAATGCTTCGAATTCGAGTCCGAGCTTATGAAAATAAGATTCTCGATAACTCTGTCAAGCAAATCATCGATACTGCAACCAGACATGACGCAACTATTCTAGGACCAGTTCCTCTTCCGACAGAGATTAAAAAGTACACTGTGAACAGCTCACCGTTCGTCTACAAAGATGCGCGAGAACAGTTCGAGATCCGAACGCACAAGCGTTTGATTGATATCTTGAATCCATCTGCGAAAACGATCGAAGCTCTCACAAACTTAAATCTTCCATCAGGTGTTGAAGTTGATGTAAAGATGGTGTAATTACCAACTTGAGGTTAAAAGTTACAATGCTTACTGGCCATGTCAAACGTGGTTGTAGGTAACTTAACTAAAAATTATGAAATTTATTCTAGGCAAAAAAGTAAATATGACGCAGTTCTTCGATGCCGATGGCAAGGTTTTTCCTGCCACGCTCGTCGAAGCTGGACCAATGAAAGTTGTTCAGGTCAAAACTGTGGCTACTGACGGCTATGATGCTCTCCAGTTTGGCTACAATGAGACAAAAGAAGCTCGTGTAAATAAACCGGCCAAAGGTCACATGAAAGATCTTGGTAACTTCCGACACTTGAAAGAATTCCGTCTCGAAAAAGGCATGACATCAGACTTGAAAGTCGGTGATACTGTCGACACATCTGCTTTCACAGTAGGTGACACCATCGTTGTTACAGGCGTATCAAAAGGAAAAGGATTCCAGGGTGTTGTTAAACGACATGGTTTCAAGGGCGGACGCCGAACTCACGGTCAGAAACATTCTGAACGTGAACCAGGAACAATTTCCGGTTCGGGAGGACGCGCCGGCGGACGTGTAGCCAAAGACATTCGCATGGCCGGTCGCATGGGTGGAGATATTGTAAGCGTCAAAAACTTGAAAGTTTTGGCCGTTGACGGCGAGAACAACAAGATTTTGGTCAAAGGAGCAATTCCTGGTCGACGTGGAACATTGGTAACAATAACAGGCTA
>CAZSFS010000011.1:2601-9140 GCA_964606255.1 uncultured Candidatus Saccharibacteria bacterium
ACAATAACAGGCTAGATTTAGAAAGTAGGAAGTAAGAAGTAGGAAGTAAGAAAAACAAAATCTACGCACTACCAACTACGAACTACGCACTCAAAAACATATGGAAACAAAAATCTACAACAAAGAAGGGAAGGAAGTAGGAAAGATGGAATTGCCATCAAACGTGTTTGGCCTTGGTTGGAATGCTGACCTTGTTCACCAAGTTTTCACATCAGCGCAATCAAATGCTCGCGCCAACAATGCGAACACAAAGGACCGATCGGAAGTATCCGGAACTGGTAAGAAGCCGTGGAAACAAAAGGGAACAGGTCGCGCTCGACATGGTTCTAAGCGTTCACCGATTTGGGTTGGTGGAGGTGTTGCTCACGGACCAAACAGCGAACGAAACTACAAGAAAAAAATCAACAAGAAGATGAATACTGCGGCATTGTTTACATTGTTATCAGAAAAATTCCGCAAAGGCCAAATTCTTTTCGTCGACAACATTACTCCGTCTGAAATGAAAACGAAAGAAGCCTCGACAATCATGAAAGCCTTGGGTGACGTTTCAGGATTTGAACGATTGAAGGGTTCAAAGAAAGTTGTTGCTCACGTAGCTATGGACAAACGAGACGAATCAGTTTTGAAGAGCTATAACAATATTCCATATGTTGCAGTTAACGAGCTTCGAAACTTAAACGTCGCGGATGTTTTGAATCGTCGATACCTATTAATAGTCAACCCTGCGGAGTCTCTCGCGACTTTGTCAGCTAAATTGGAACCTGGCCGGTCAGGCAAATAAATATATGGGAATCTTTAATTCAAAACCAAAAGCTACGAACAAAAAAGCTGCCCCAAAGCCTGTCCGGCCAGGAAAAGCTGTAAAAGCCGAAGTTTCAACAGAACCAAAAGCTTCAAAGGGAACTTCAGTATTCGACTCTTCGAAAATCATCCGAAATCCTCGCATTACCGAGAAGGCTGCAAATGTTTCTGACAACAATGTCTACACATTTGATGTCTATCCAAGAGCCACCAAGATCGAAATCATGAAAGCGATCAAGGTTGCTTATGGATTTACACCAATCGCCGTTAACGTCCTTGCTATCCCGACGAAACGAGTATTCCGTCAGACTGCAAACGGTGTAAAGCGTGGAGGTCGCAAAGCATATGTCACTCTTAAAAAGGGAGACAAGATAGAATTTATTTAATTAATTTAGCGTTTCTGAGAACCATCACAGTTACTCACTATAGATCGCAAATATCATGAAAAAATATAAACCAACATCAGCCGGACGACGTGGAATGACAGTTGTTTCTTATCGAGACAACTTGACCACGAAGCATCCGCACAAGAAATTAACCAAAGGTGGCAAACGCCACGTTGGTCGCAATAATCAGGGAAGAATCACGACTCCTCACAAAGGAGGCGGACACAAGCGTTCTTACCGAGATGTCGACTTCAAATACAACAAGCTCGATATTCCAGCGAAATTCACGTCTGTTGAATATGATCCAAACCGAAATGCTTACATCTCTTTGGCCGTTTATGCTGACGGTGAGAAGCGTTACGTCGTGCTTCCAAAAGGCGCGAAGGTAGGAGATAAGTTCATCGTTTCTAAGACCGCTGAACCAAAAGTTGGAAACCGACTTCCGCTCGTAAACATCCCAGTTGGTACTTTCGTTTACAATGTTGAGATCAAGACCAACGGTGGCGCCAAGCTTGCCAGATCTGCCGGATCATTCCTTCAGGTTGTGGCTCATGACGGCGACAAAACTTTCCTAAAGATGCCTTCAACAGAAGTTCGCAAAGTTCCATCTGCCGCTTGGGCTTGCGTTGGTGAAGTTTCAAACGCTGAATGGAAACTTACAAACTTCGGTAAAGCGGGAAGATCTCGCTGGAAGGGTATTCGACCGACAGTTCGTGGTTCTGCTATGAGTCCCGTTGACCACCCACACGGCGGAGGTGAAGGACGACAGGGAATCGGTTTGCGCCGAGGTCCAAAGACTCGTCACGGAAAATTGGCTTACGGAGTCAAAACTCGAAAATCAAAGAAATACTCAAACAATCAAGTGGTTACTCGAAGAAAGACAAAGAGAAACCAGCAGACAGTTATGTAATAGTAAGCAAATCCCCGCGTCAAACGCGGGGATTTGCTTTTTGGCTAAATTTATAGGAAGAGCGTTCTTTGTTGACAGGCAAAAGCCTATCTGCTAGTATGCTACCTATTCGGCCGTAGGGCTGAATATTTTTTGAAAATGAAATAGGAGATGGCGGTGAACCCCTTGGTTTCCAAGGACTACACGACCTAGCCATGCACTAATGATTTTCGTATAAACATGACAAGATCACTTAAAAAAGGTCCATACATAGACGCAAAGCTTCTAAAGAAGATTGCCGGAAAAAAGCCCCAAGAAACTGGGGTTATTAACACTTGGGCCAGAAGCTCTCAGATTGCCCCAGAAATGATCGGCTTTTCTTTTGGCGTTCACAACGGCAAAGATCACATCAAGGTTTTTGTTACCGAAGACATGGTTGGACACCGATTGGGCGAATTTTCTCCAACTCGCAAATTCCACCGACACGGCGGTAAGCTCATGAAAGAGCTAGAACAGAAGAAGAAAGATTCTGAGATCGCGGCTGCACAAGCTGCCAAGGCTGCTGCTGCCGACACTAAGGGAGGCGATAAGAAAAAATAATAATTTATGAAAGCTATTCTTAAAAATTACCGACAGTCTCCACGCAAGGTTCGCCTTGTGGCAAAGTCTGTTGTCGGTAAGTCTGTTACCGCAGCTTCTCTAATTCTATCTTTCATGCCAAAGCGTTCAGCTGATCCAATCAAGAAACTTATCGACTCTGCAGCAGCTAACGCCAAGACAAACTCGGGTGTAGCTATCGAAGATTTGACTGTAAAAAGTATCGAGGTCAATAAAGGTGTCACTTTGAAACGCATGCGACCTCGTGCTCGTGGTTCAGGATATCCAATCAACAAGAGAACTTCTCATGTTGTTGTTACTTTGGCTTCTAAAAATTCTGTACCGGCCAAAGAGGTTGCTGAAATCAAGGTTTCAGAAGTTAAAAAACCTGCTGCCAACCCCTCCAAGAAAGTCGGGGCAGGGAAAGCGGCAGTGAAAAAGGTCGCGAAGCCTGCCCGGCCAGGGAAAAAAGTGGCTAAGAAAGCTGAATAAAATTTTATGTCAAAGAAAGTAAACCCATATTCACATAGACTAGTCGTTCTCCGAGATTGGAAATCTCGCTGGTTTTCTACTGGTAAGAAATTCGCCGAGACTTTGAAGTCTGATATTTTGATTCGATCATGGCTTACAAAGAAGCTTCGTTCAGCATATCTATCTTCTGTCGAGATAGAACGATCACGAAAAGGTGCTCGTATCATCATCAAGACCGCACGACCAGGAGTTATCATTGGCCGATCAGGAGAGGGAGCCAAGAAACTTCGTGAAGATCTAACAAAGATGATGGAGAAGAACAAGATTGCCATCCCAGAAGATTTCAAAATCGATATTCAGGAAGTTACCAACCCTGATGCTGATGCTCAGATCGTCGCTTACTCTATTGTCGAAGGTCTCGAAAAGCGTCTTCCATTCCGCCGTGTCATCAAACAAACTCTCGACAAAGTTATGGCTTCTCGCGAAGTCAAAGGAGCTCGAATCGTTGTCTCAGGACGACTAAACGGCGCCGACATGGCTCGACGTGAAGAAGTCAAACAAGGATCAATTCCGCTTCAGACTTTGCGCGCCGACGTCGACTTTGCTCGCGAACGAGCGGTACTTTACTACGGAACCCTTGGTATTCGAGTTTGGATTTACCGTGGTGAAGTTTTTGAGAAAGACAAAAAAGCTAATCAATAAACCTTTATGTTATTCCCAAAGAAAGTAAAATTTAGAAAGTGGCACACAATGCGCAAAAATCCTGCGAAGATGACGCGTGCTGATACTCGCGGAACAGAAGTTTCTTTCGGTGGCTTTGGATTGAAAGCTGAGTCTATGGCTCGTGTTACTTCTGCCCAGATCGAATCAGCTCGAAAGGCCATGGTTCGTCACCTGACCAAAGAAGGAAAATCTTGGATTCGGATCTTCCCAGATCGTCCAGTTACTGCCAAGGCGGCAGAGGTGGGTATGGGTAAGGGTAAAGGAGACTTGAAAGCTTACTGTTTTGAAGTTCATCCAGGCCGAATTATTTTCGAGGCTGATGGAGCGACCGCAGCAATCTGTAAAGAGGCTTTGCGCAAAGCCGGAACAAAACTTCCAGTAAAAACTCGCGTAGTTGCCAGAAATAAATAAAAATGTAATATGAAAAAAGTTGATTTTAAAAGTCTAAATTCGTCAGATCTCCTAAAGCAAAAAGCTGAAAAAGCGGAAAGCTTGAGAAATATGCGATTCAACGTCTCTGGTAAAGCCAAAAATCATGGCATGAAAGAGTTACGCAGAGATATTGCCAGAATTAACACTGAACTCGTTTCGAGAAAAGAAATTTAATAAAAACAACATGGTAAACAACACTGACAAAACTAAAAAGCCAAAAATCCTTCAGGGGGTCGTTGTCAAAGACGGAAATAATAAAACCGTGGTTGTTACCGTGCCAAGATTTGTTAAACATCCGAAATATCAAAAGTTTCAGAAAATCGACAAGCGATATCAGGCTCATGATGAGAACAACGATTTCAAAGTAGGGGATAAGGTTGAGATGGTCGAAACTCGTCCAATTTCAAAGACCAAACATTTCAAAGTAACCAAGAAACTTAACTAAACTTTTATGATTCAAGACGGAACAAACGTAACAGTTGCAGATAACGGAGGAGCTATGTCAGCTCGCGTCTTCAAAGTGCTTGGCGGTTCAAAACGCCGATACGCATCTCTCGGAGACTTGGTTGTTATCGCCGTCAAAACAGCTTCACCTCGCAAGATGATCAAGAAAAAAGACGTTCATCACGCTGTTGTTGTTCGCACGACAAAACCTTTCCGACGAAAAGACGGATCATACATTTCTTTTGACGATAACGCCGTTGTCATCATCGAAAAGGGTAAGTTCGAACCGAAAGCTGGTCGCATCTTCGGGCCAATCCCACGTGAGATAGGTGAAAAGGGTTATCAGAAAATCGTTTCATTGGCTCCAGAAGTTCTATAATTCAAATTTTTATGCAAATCAAAAAGAACGACAACGTAATAGTGATGGCTGGTGCCGACAAAGGCAAGACTGGAAAAGTTTTGAAAGTTTTCCGCGACGAAAATAAAGTTGTCGTTGAGGGTGTTAATGTTCGAAAAATTCACAAAAAAAGAACCGCTGGTAAAGCGGGAGCCATCATAGAAATGTCGGCTCCGATCAATGCTTCAAACGTTATGCTTATGGATGGCAAGAAGCCAACTCGCGTAAAGACTAAAATGGTTAACGGCAAGAAAATTCGTGTAGCTGTTAAATCAGAACAGGAAATAAGATAATTTATATGGAAAATACTAAAGAAAAACTAGCAAATGCGTATAAGGTCTTGAAACCAAAATTTGGTTACAAGAATCCTTTGTCTGCCCCAAGACTTGTAAAAGTTGTTGTTTCCTCTGGAACTGGTGCAAAGATGAAAAACGATAAGAACAAAAACGATTTCATCGCTGGACGTTTGGCAAAAATCACTGGCCAGAAAACATCTCCTCGCGCTGCCAAGCAGTCGATCGCGTCTTTCAAACTTCGTGAAGGCGAAGTTATCGGACAGATGGTAACTCTACGTGGCGAACGCATGAATTCATTTGTCGACAAGCTTGTTAACATCGCTTTCCCTCGAACAAAAGACTTTCGCGGACTTGAATCAAAAGGAATCGACGATGTTGGTAATCTCACAATCGGTATCAAAGAACACACTATCTTCCCAGAAACAGGGGATGAAGAACTCAAAGACGTTTTCGGTCTCGCGATCACATTCGTAACTACTGCCAAGAACAAAGAAGAAGCAAAAGCATTCTTCGACTATCTCGGAATTCCTTTCAAAAAATAATCCAAAAACAATAAAAACAATCGCCCCGAAAGGGGCTTTTGTTTTTGGTAGATTTGTGTAATATGTGTTTAACAAACCCGAACTCTCATGTCAGCTTCATACGGATACGCGCTGTATCCTGACGAGAAAGTTGCCAGGTTCTATGTGGCTTGTCGCAATCCCATCGTAGGAGACAGGATCAGCATGTTCTTTCGGAAAAAGTGGTGGAAAGGTGTGGTTGTCAGTAAAAGCGCAGATGACCATGGCGCTTATTTCACCGCTAGGACGGATGAATGTGTTGGTGACGTACTGCTTGATGGATATGGGCTCATTGGACCACTTTCCAGCGCCCGTCACCACATATGGATCTTTGATCACGAAGATCCCACGAACATGGACCAATTGTACCTACAACAAGAGCGTCCCATGACGGAGGAAGAAATCGCTGAATGTAATGATGACGATCTTCCGTTTTGACCTCTTAGGCCCGCAAGCAGGGAAGCCCGCTTGCGGGCCTCTTTGCATCTAGTTGACATAAAATCCCTATCTGCTAATATGTCCGAAGTTCAGTTTAATCCGCGT
>CAZSFS010000011.1:9240-16538 GCA_964606255.1 uncultured Candidatus Saccharibacteria bacterium
AGTTGACATAAAATCCCTATCTGCTAATATGTCCGAAGTTCAGTTTAATCCGCGTTTCTCCTTCTGGGACAAGCCCTAGAAGAAAAAACGTGAGATATTGCTGGATCAATAAAATATGGCTAAAAAATCAGTTATCGCGCGAAACAACAAGCGCATTAAAATGGTCGCAAAATACGCTGCTAAAAGAGCGGCTCTTAAAGCTGCCGGCGATTACGAAGGTCTCCAGAAGCTTCCAAAGAACTCTTCGCCATCACGTGTGAAGAATCGCTGCGGTATCACAGGTCGTCCACGAGGATATCTCCGAGATTTTGGACTTTCTCGTATTAAATTCCGTGAACTTGCGTCAGTTGGTGAAATTCCAGGCGTTCGCAAATCATCTTGGTAGTTCTAACTTCTAATTTCTAACATCCAACCTCTAAACCTATGGACAAAATCTCTAACATGTTAATCAAAATCAAGAATGCTGGACTAGCCGGTCACAAGACTGTCGAAGTTCCTTATTCTAATTTACTTGCGGCTATTGCACAGTGCTTGGTCAAGGGTAAATTTGTGGCTTCTGCCTCAAAGAAAACTGGTCAGGGTGAAAAATTCTTTTTAGAGATTGCTCTCATCAGCGCCAACAGAGAACCTCGCATCACGAACGTTGAGCGAATTTCAAAACCTTCAAAGCGTGTCTACATCAAGGCCAAAGACATCAAACCTGTTCGCCAAGGATATGGCATGATGGTTATTTCTACGCCAAAAGGTGTAATGATTGCTGATGATGCTCGCAAAGAATTGGTCGGCGGCGAAGCTTTGTTTAGAATTTGGTAATTAAATTTTTATGTCACGAGTAGGAAAACAAATTCTAAAAATCCCAACTGGTACAACTGTTAATCTAAACGGGGAAACTTTGACAGTCAAAGGTTCAAAAGGTGAGCTTGCAAGAGATTTCAAAACCCGAATCATTTCCATCGATATCAATGGTGAAGAAATAACTTTCACTCCGAAAAACGAAGAAGGTTCAACCAAAGCTCTTTGGGGAACATACGCATCTCACGTGAAGAACATGATCAAAGGCGTGAACGATCCTTTCGTCAAAAAACTCATTCTCGAAGGAGTTGGTTTCAAATCTGAAGTTACAGGAGAATCTATCAAGCTCGCGCTCGGATTTTCTCATCCAGTTATCGTGACTATTCCAACTGACCTAAAAGTTACTGCAGAGAAGAACGTCATCACTATCACTGGCGCGAATAAAGATTCAGTCGGAGCTTTTGCTGCCAAACTTCGTGATTGGAAGAAGCCTGAACCATACAAAGGTAAAGGTTTGCGATACGAAAACGAATACGTTCGTCGCAAGCAGGGCAAGAAAGCCGTCTAGTTTAAACTTAAATATATGCAAGCAAGAAAAGGAAAACAAAATAGCCGCGACCGAATCAAGCGCAAAATCCGCGCCAAGATTTCTGGAACAAGCACTCGTCCACGATTGTCAGTTTATCGTTCAAACAAAAACATCTACGCTCAAATCATTAACGATGAAACTGGCGTTACTTTGGTTTCTGCTTCTGATATCAAAATCAAGAAGGGGACAAAGAGTGAAAGAGCTGTTGCTGTCGGAAAGACTTTGGCTGAACTCGCAAAAGGTGCCAAAATCTCTGCCGTGGTTTTTGATAGAAACGGCTTCAATTACATTGGTCGTATCAAACTTCTGGCTGATAGTGCACGCGAAGGCGGACTAAATTTTTAATAAATTTTTATGGATACTGAAAAAACAACTAACGTAAAAGTCGAAGAGGGAACTGCCCCAAAGACCACTTCTTACCAAAGAGGTGCTCGTTCTCCACGCAGTGGTGATCGACGCAAGTCATCCTTACGCCCGGAAAAACCAGAATTTGATCAGAAAATTCTTTCAATTCGACGCGTTACTCGAGTTGTCTCTGGTGGACGCCGATTCTCTTTCTCTGTAGCAATGATTATTGGAGATAAGAAAGGTTCTGTCGGTCTTGGACTTGGAAAGTCATCTGACACAACTCTCGCTATCAATAAAGCTGTTGCTTCTGCACGAAAACACATGTTCCGAATTGAAACAACAAAAGAAATGTCTCTAAGTCACGCCGTCGAAGGCAAGTTCAAAGCTTCTCGTGTCATGATCATGCCAAACAAAGGAAAAGGTCTTGTTGTTGGTGGCGCGCTTCGCGATATCATGATCTTGGGCGGACTAAAGAACGTTACAGGAAAAATTCTTTCTCGTTCAAAAACTCACTTGAATAATGCCAAGGCTGCCGTTATTGCTCTTCAAACTTTGAAGAAAGCTCGAGTTCCGAAGTCAAAAGAATAATCAAACTTTTATGCAAACAAATAATTTAAAAAGAAAAACTAAAAACAAAAAGCGAAAGCTGATTGGTCGTGGCGGTAAACGAGGAAAGACTTCAGGTCGCGGTACAAAGGGTCAGTGGGCCCACGGTTCTCATGGTGTTCGACCAGAACTTCGCGATACCATCAAGAAGTTCCCAAAACTTCGTGGACACGGAAAGAACCGAGCTGACTCAGTCGATGGTTCAAAAATCCGTCCAACAGTTGTTAATCTCGAAGTCTTGGAAGAAAATTTCAAAGATGGAGAGATTGTAAGCGTCGATACACTCATGGCAAAAGGTTTGGTCAAGAAAGTCATCGGAAAGAAGCCTGTTGTAAAGATTCTCGGAAAAGGTGATATCAAAAAGAAAATTAAAATTACAGGACTTAAAATCTCAGATACGGCAAAAGTTGCAATCGAAAAAGCAGGCGGTAGTGTAAAATAAAAATATGAATCTTTGGCAAAAAATAAAATTAGTTTTCACAGACAAATACCTTCGAAGGAAAATAATTTTTGTTTTGCTTATCCTCGCGGTATTTCGAATCCTTTCAACTATTCCAATCCCAGGTATCGACACCTTCAGACTCGAAGGCTTCTTGTCTGACAATCAATTTCTAGGAATCCTAAACATTTTTTCTGGGGGAGGGCTTTCAGCGCTTTCTATAGTTATGATGGGAGTTGGTCCATACATCACCGGATCAATCATTATGCAGTTGTTGACGCTCATGTCTCCAAGACTCAAGTCTATGTATCACGAAGAAGGAGAAATGGGCAGGACTCAGTTTGCAAAATACTCTCGTTATATCACTGTACCTCTCGCTCTCATACAATCTTACGCGCTTTTGACCATCCTTGCTCAAAACGGCGCTTTGGAAGCCTTGACTCTCTATCAAAAAGCGTTGGCCATGATTGTGGCAACGGCCGGATCTATGTTTTTGGTTTGGCTTGGCGATCTCATTTCTGAAAGAGGGATCGGTAATGGAGTTTCCGTTATCATCTTTGCTGGTATTGTTGCTTCAATTCCTGGTCAAATCAATCAACTTGTTTTCACATACAATCCAGCTCAGCTTATGACTTACGTTGGATTCTTGCTCGTAGCTTTGATACTTATCGTTGGTGTCATCGTTGTGACCGAAGCCGAAAGACTTTTGCCGATAACTTATGCCAACCAAGCTCGAGCTGGCGGAACTGCGGCAGCACGATCTTCATACCTGCCACTTCGCATAAACCAAGCCGGAGTCATGCCTGTCATCTTCGCGCTATCAATCCTGTTATTCCCACAGCTTATCGCAAATTTCTTTGCTAATTCTTCTCATGCGTGGCTTGTTTCTGTCTCTCAGGGACTTACATGGTTCTTGCAGAATCAGTGGTTGTACGCAGTTGTTTACTTCTTGCTAGTCTTCCTGTTTACATACTTCTATACTGCCGTGACTTTCGATCCAGAAGCTGTGGCGACAAATTTGCAGAAGAATGGCGCTTTCGTCCCAGGAATTCGACCGGGTGCATCAACAACAGAATACATCGGTAAAATCGTTTCTCGAATTACTTTCATGGGTGCGATTTTCCTTGGAATTGTGGCGGTTCTACCTGTAATTATGCAGAAAATTACAGGACTTTCGACTTTGGCTATCGGCGGAACAGCTCTCCTCATCGTTGTGTCGGTTATCCTAGATATTTTGAAGAAAGTCGAAGGACAGGTGTCGATGAGACAATACTAAACTTTAGAGGTTGGAGATTAGAAGTGAGAAATTAGATTGGAATTAACAAAAGCGCCCCGTATTCTCGGGGCGCTTTTGTTTTGAGAGTTTGTGTGGTAAAAATCTATAAAACCAGCAACGTTCCACCAACACCTTCCACCATGGAGACCAAAAACATCGTCGTCTTGACCGGCTATTCCGGGGTAGGCAAGGGCAAGGCTACCGAATACGCTCTCGAGTATTTTTCGCAGTTGATGCGGTCGAGGTCAGTAACCACCAGACCTCCGAGGCCCAAAGAAGTAAGGGGTCGTGAGTATGACTACTGGGACGACAGGAATCGTCCAAGTCGTTTCATCCAGGCCGTTCAGGATAAGTACTTCCTCGAATGGAACTATCGATTCGGAGGTGGCAAGGACGGGTATTATGGTACGCCAGTCTCGGAGATCCCGCGTATATGGAGTCTCGGTAAGGTGCCACTCCTCGATGTCGAGATCAATGGTGCTCTCGCGATCAGGAAAGAGTTCGAAGGAAAGGCGAACCTGACCTTCGTCCCAATTCTTCCAAGTTCAGATGAGCTTTGGGAACAGATACTCCGAGAACGATCCGCCAAAGACGGTTGTCGTCCTGCTGATGTGGAGGCTAGGATCAAGAATGCTCCTATGGAGAAGGCGCGCATGAAAGCAGAGTTCCCGGAAGCTGATTTTGTTGAGAACGACTACGACAAGTTGTTCTACAACAGGATCGTCAATCGTGTTCTCCAAGGCCTGCCCTCGTACGTCACCATTTAAGAAGCCAGTTCTTCACCGCTTATGCGAACCCCCCGGCCCACAAGGCCGGGGGACTTTGTTTTCAATTGACAGTAGGCTCAAATTCCTATAAATTTGTCCAGGATAGCAAAGCCTAGGGATTCCCTGGGCTTTAAAAATTGAGACAAAAACCAAAACCCCTTACAAATGGGACACACTAAAATGGATGTTCTCCTCGGCGCCCAATGGGGCGATGAGGGCAAAGGCAAGGTGATCGACGTACTCGCACCACGCTATGAAGTGATCGCTCGCTTCCAGGGTGGACCAAACTCGGGACACACGCTCGTCTTTGAAGGACGCAAACACGTCCTGCACACAATCCCAAGCGGCGTGTTCCGTAAAGGAACGGTGAATCTGGTGGGTAATGGTGTGGTAATCGATCCGGTGATCTTCATGAAGGAAGTGAAGGAACTGGAAGTTGTTGGCGTAGATGTGCGCAAGGCATTGGTCTTGGCACGCCGCGCGCATCTGATCCTGCCCACGCACCGTGCGCTCGATGCCGCAAGCGAAGCCGAAAAGGGGGATGCCAAGATCGGCAGCACCCTGAAAGGCATTGGTCCAGCTTACATGGACAAGACTGGCCGCAACGGCTTGCGCCTTGGCGATCTCGCTCTCACCGACTTCGGTAGTCGCTACGTTGCGCTTACCCGAAAGCATGAACGCTTACTCGCGCTCTATGATCACGATGGTGTGACCGATGAGACCACTCAGAAATGGTTGAATGCGGTCGAGCAGCTTCGTGAGTTCAAGATGGTCGATTGCGAACATTACTTGAACGAAGCCTTGAACAGTGGCAAGCGCGTGTTGGCCGAAGGTGCACAAGGCACACTGCTCGACATCGACTTTGGGACTTATCCATTCGTCACGAGCAGCAACACGATCTCGGCAGGAGCTTGCACCGGACTCGGTGTTGCTCCAAACAGGATCGGACGTGTCACCGGCATCTTCAAAGCTTACTGCACCCGAGTCGGCAGTGGTCCGTTTCCGACGGAACTTACGGACGAAACCGGCGAACAGATCCGTCAGAAGGGCAACGAGTTCGGTAGCACTACGGGTCGTCCGCGACGTTGCGGATGGCTTGATCTCCCGGCGCTTCGTTATGCTGTGATGGTGAACGGTATCACCGAGCTTGCGATGATGAAAGCGGATGTGTTGAGCGGTCTCACGAACGTGGAGGTCTGCACGCACTACCGTATCAATGGCAAGTTGACGGACTGCATGCCTTACGACATCACCTCCGGCGTTGAGCCTGTGTACCGGACTATGGATGGTTGGGGTGAATTACAGACCAATCACGGCTTGCCAACCAACTTGCGGCTCTACATTGGCTTCATCCAGGAAGCGGTTGGGGTTCCCATCAGTCTGATTTCCACCGGACCCGATCGCAAGGAGGTCATTGATCCTTCTTATGGTGGCGCACTACTGAGCATTGGCGAGGTCGCGTAACTCACATAGTACATTCAAGCCTTAACAACTTAGGCGGAGCCCCCATTTGTAAGGGGGCTTTCGCGTTTCCACTTTTGATGTTGCGGTAATCTTTTTGGTGTGTTATGTTGTATGCCAACGCACATTTGCATGTCAACCACCACAACACACCAGCAAGCTGACAACTCAAGAATGAACGACGGCGCCAAGTTCCCCGAACAGATGACGAGAGACCATTCGTATTCCTGTGGTTGTCCCGAGAAGTTGGTTCGCAAGGGCAAGCCCGAAGGCGGAATTGCTCACTATCGTAGTCCTGGGGGAATCATCATCAAGTACCACTTCAATGAGAGTGGTCGGTTGGAAGAAGTTCCGCTCTGATGAGCGGAGTAACAAAGGGCCGATGCAAGGAGAATTCCTGGCATCGGCCCTTCGCTCTTTCTTTCTTCATTCTACTTCCTACTTTCTACGTGCTACTTTCTAATTCTACGCATCAAAACTATCTTTGTACCTCTCTACGTATTCTCCAGTTTCGGTGTTGACGATGATTTTGTCTCCAGCTTCTACGAACAAAGGCACATCTAGAGTAGCTCCATTTTCGAGAGTTACAACTTTGTTTCCGCCTGTTGCAGTGTCACCTTTGATTGATGGAGGAGCGTCTTTGACTTCAAAAGCCATTTTAACTGGAAGCTCTATAGCGATGATTTGTTCTTCTTCGTCATCGTTGGTGAAGATGCTTGCCGTTGCTTCAGTATTTTCTTTTAGGAATTTTAGTTGGTCACCGAGAAGGTCAGGGGAGAGGAACATGCGGTCGGCTGGATTTTTCGGATCGACGAAACAGAGCTCGTCTTTTTTCTGGAAAAGATATTTTAGTGTGCGTTTAGTCATGTCGGCCTCTTCGACTTTGTCTGAGACGTGAAAAGTTGTCTCAACCATGCGGCCAGAGATTAGGTTTTTAAGTTTAGTTGCGTTGACCGGTTTTCGCTGTTGTTTGCGGAAAACATGGGCGCCGACGACGAGCCAAGGCTCGCCTTCGTACAT
>CAZSFS010000012.1:0-13647 GCA_964606255.1 uncultured Candidatus Saccharibacteria bacterium
TAACAGAAATAGAAAAATATCAGTCATTGGCCATAATTTTTGCCGGTGCAACAGTTATTCTCGGAATTTTGTTGTTCCGAGCCAAAAATCCAAGTATTAATTCTGGTGTAAAGCTTGCTAGCGAGGCTATTCGAGAATGTAGTGACAGGATTACTGACTGGAATAGAAAATACCCAAGTGGTACAACCCCATCTATCCAATCTCAAAACGAGTTGATTTTGGTCCTGCAATCCTGTGGTGCCAAGACAGATGTTGTCTCTGATACAAAAGTAGAAACAGAGTAATTACTAAAAATTAAAAACGGCTTTTTCAAATCCTGCGGAATCGTGTCTTCGCACTTAAGTCCTCGGATTCTGCAAAATCTCGTTTTTGTTTTTCTAGTGCGCAATAGTAAAAGCCATAACGGAACGCGCGCCGGACGCCAAAAGCGTCCGGCGCGCTTCTATCAAAGTTCCATGTGTCGTCGTAATATCATCGATCAAGATTATATTTTTACCCTTGATTTCTGAGTTTTCTTTTACGACAAAAACCCCACGCAAATTTTTTAATCTCTCATTTCGGTTTCTGATAGAGTGTTGGGTCACTGTCTCTCTGGTCTTTTCTAAAATATTTTCAACAATCAATCGATTGTTTGATTTGTCGGCCAAACTACGGGCAATTATTTCGGATTGATTGTATCCTCGAGCTCGCAAACTTTTCTTTGAAAGGGGAATGGGGATGAGTATGGGTTTCTGGTTATTTTCAAAAATTGCTCGTTCGGTCAATTCTTCAAATAGATGATCAAAAAGTATTTGGCTTAAATCATCTACGACAGAGAATTTGTGTTCGAATTTGAGCATCCAAATAAGCTTTTTTATTTTCGGATCTTTGTAGCTCCAGACTGAAATTATCCAATCTTTGTCTGGTTTGGCTGAGGCGGGGATATCTCGTAAATGTTTAAGACAAATAAAATAACCTTCTTTTTTACAAACAATGCATTTGGCCGGAAAAAGCCAGGCAAAAAGTCTTTTAGATAAATTATTCATATTTATCAACAAATTTGCCTCAAGGAGCCTGTGAATGTTGTGATACAATTTTACTACATATATGGTAGAAGGTGTACTAAAGGGGCTCTTGGGTAAAATCTCGGGGGTTTTAAAAAGTAGTGGCAGTGGAAGTGTTATCGGCATCGATATCGGTGCTTCGGCTATCAAAGTGGTTCAGGTTAAAAAAGAAGGTGGCAAAGCAATACTTGAAACATATGGTTCAATCTCAACTGCGCCTTATGCCGAAGGGGAAGTCGGTCAGGTAGTGGCTGTACCCGAAGAAGCATTGGTCAAAGCCATCACTGATTTATTTAAAGAAGCCAACATCACAACCAAAAATTCAGCCATGTCTATCCCAGCCTCTGCCTCTCTTGTTTTTTTGGTTGAACTTCCTGGAACCGTGGGTGAAAAAGAATTGCCTTCAATCATTTATAACGAGGCTCGTCGATATATACCTGTTCCAATTACGGAGGTAGCGATTGATTGGTGGCTTGTGCCAAAGCGACCCCTTGATGGAGTGACCGATGATTCGGAAAAGCCCTCAGAAGAAGAAATAAAAGGAGAGAAAACAAAAGTTTTAGTTGCGGCGATCCATAATGAGGCTTTGGAGAAATATAAAAGTCTTGTTGCTGATGCAAAACTCGAAACGGATTTTTTTGAAATTGAAATGTTCTCTTCAGTTCGCTCAAACATTGGTCAGGATTTATCGACGACGATGGTACTAGATGTCGGTGCGGCTAAAACCAAAATTTCTATAGTTGATCGTGGTGTTATCCAAGACTTCCACATCATTAATCGAGGTTCATTTGATATCACATCAGCAATGGTCACATCACTTAACATGAGTTTTCATGATGCTGAAGAGATGAAGAAAGAATACGGATTAAATAACAATCCAAAACAACCAAAAGCGGCCATGGTTATGCGAACGGCTGTCGATTATATCTTTTTTGAAGCGGGAAATGTGGTGTTGAATTATGAAAAGAAGTATAATAGAAGTGTTGGAAAGGTTGTGCTTACTGGTGGTGGAGTAATGCTCAAAGGAATTTTACCAGTCGCACAAGAAAAGTTTGGAACAGAAGTTGTGATGGGTAATCCTTTTGAGCGAATCGAAGCTCCAGCGTTTTTGCAAAATATTTTAGCGGATTCCGGACCAGAATTTGGTGTAGCTGCTGGACTTGCGCTTCGTAAATTACGTTAAAGGACAGGGATCCCGTTAGTGGTTTTTACAGAGGTTAAGTTATAATTTTAATATCACATATGAAATCGGTCGTTAAACAATTAAATGGTTTAATCAAAAACCACTAACGAGATGGATAAAGAATTTCAAACATCTTTCGTGCCTAAGAAGACTCTCGTTGAGCGTGAACCTCGCACAAATCGTGGAAGTTTTGGCGGCATTATTAATTTAATCGCCCTTGTCATATTTATTGCCTCGCTTTTGGGCGCAGCTGGTGTTTATTTCTATAGGTCATCACTTCAAAATACAATTGAAAGTTACAAAGAATCTCTTGCACGCGCTCGTGCCGCTTTTGAACCAAGTCTTATAACCAAACTTCAGGTGCTTGATCGTCGCATGAAATCTTCGACCGAAATTTTATCGAATCATATTGCCGTATCTCCAATATTTTCTCTTTTGGGAGAAATTACTTTACCGACAGTTCGTTATTCTGATTTTGCTTACGAGTTTAATAAACAGAATAAAAATTTAGTCGATATTAAAATCACGGGTCAGGCCAAGGGTTATAATTATATTGCACTTCAAGCAGATTTATTTGCTAAAAATAGTTTTATCAAAAATCCAATCTTTTCAGATTTTGCTCTTGACCAATTCGGTAACATCGCATTCAAACTAATTTTCTCTGTGGATAAGTCTCTTGTTGTTTATGAATCATTTCTTGAACGGCAAGAGTCTTTAGGAGAAGACGGTTTTCCTGTCGACGGCAATTCAGAAATGGCGCCAACTACAGTTGAAGTTGATCCTAATGTCCCAATTATTCCTCCTGTTAATTCGACCCCAGGTCCTAATCCAAGTTAATTATGAGATTTTTATTACCACTATTTTTAATAGGAGTCGGCGTCGGGGGATTTATTCTGATCACCAAGCCTATTTACTCTGACATCGAAGCTCTCCAGAAAGAGGGTGAAGCCTACGAACAGGCTTTGCAAAATTCAGCTAATTTGCAAAAAGAGCGAGATCGTTTAACAACCAAGCTCAATAGTTTTTCACCAGACGATTTGGCTAAGCTCGAAAAGATGCTACCGAACACTGTTGATAACATCAAACTTATATTAGAAATTCAAGAACAAGCTTCAAATCAGGGAATTGTAGTTAGAAATGTTCAATTTGAACCGAAACAATTCTTGGAAGAAGTTGCGCCAACTAGCACACCTTCTGGAGTTAATCCAAACAGTGTTACAGCTCAAACCGCAACAGCTCCAACAACAACTGTCAGGAGGACAGCCGCGGCTTCTTCTGAAAACCAAAATTTTGAAACTTTTGAATTACAATTTTCAGTCGAGGGACCATACAAAGATTTCGTTGCCTTTATGCAGCTTATGGAAAAAAGTCTTCGTTTGATTGATATAAAGTCGATTACTTTTACTCCGGGAACTTCAGAAAAAGACAAGAAGTATACAGACCAGTATAAATATTTATTCAAGATTAATACTTATCGTCTTAAAGATTAAATATGAGTAAGAATATAAAAAACATAATAATCTTCGTCATCATCCTCGCGATCATTGCCACCGCTTATTTTATGTTTTTTGGTAAAACTTCAGCTCCAGCAAATACTCCGACAAATAGTGCTCTTCAAACAACAGCAACCGGTACTGCTCCGACAAATTCCGTTGTAAATCCAAATGCCATGACGAGTGCCGAGGCTACCAAAATCAGTCAAGAATTCGTCAATCAATTATTGAATCTTCAGGCCATTAAACTCAACGATGACATCTTTTCTTCTTTGGCTTTTCAATCGCTTCAAGATTTCAGCATTGTGTTGGTTCAGCCGGGTAACGAGGGCCGTCCAAATCCATTTGCACCGTTTGGAGCAGACGGGATTGATCCAAATGGAAGTTCTACTTTAAATGACGCGGTATTTACTCCAGGGGAAGCTTGGACAATTGTGAAAATTGGAAATGCAAATGTTTCTTATCCGCCTTCTTGGACTAGCGTGCCTATAAGCACGGTTGGTCCGAATTCCGCACAGGCCGTCGTCGTTGGTTACACATTTAATATACCTGGCGGATTTACGATAACTTGGGGAGGACCTCAGTCTTCTTGTACCTCTGGTCAGTTTGGGTCGTTTCAGTATGGCGTTTCAACAAAAGTTTGTGTAAAGAATCTCACAGTACAATTAAATGGTGAGAATTTAACAGATGAAGCCAAAGCTAATTTTGGAGAATTGATTCAGAGAAATATGTAATTCTTATGGAAATATTGAATTTTAATTTAAAAATAAATTTTCCAGGAAAATCCAAAAAATTACCAGTTTTAATCTCTGCCTAATATGAGTTTCCTGGAAGGACTTGTCGACCAGGGACTTTTGACGCCAGAACAAATGGCGAAGGTTTCGTCTGCCGCATTGAAAAAATACGGTGGCGATGTTGATGAGGCTTTGACCAAAGAAGTAACTATAGAAGACGAAGCATTGCTTGCTTTTAAAAGTCAATTTTTTGGAATTCCAGCTAAAGCTGTATCTATTAAAGAAATTGATCCTAAAATTTTAGAATATATTTCTCCTGATTCTGCCAAACAATACGGATTTGTTCCTGTTGGATTAAAAGATAAAGTTTTGGAAGTGGGAATTATAAATCCAGCACGGACCGATTCCCTAGATGCTTTGCAGTTTATTTCTTCCAGACTTGAAATGCCTTACAAGCTTTTTGTCATCACGAAAAAAACTTATGACAATGTTTTGGATGGCTATAAGGGTTTGACTGGGGAAGTTGATCAAGCACTTTCTGATCTTGATACGGAGTTGTCCAAAGATGAAACTTTGACCAAAGGTAAAGAAAAAGGTTCGCGTGTCTCGGAAACCGAATCTGAAGAAATTGACGAGAAGAAAATTGTTGAAGAAGCGCCGATCATCAAGGTTGTAGCCGTTATTTTGCGTCATGCGGTAGAAGGAACAGCTTCTGATATTCACATCGAAAATACCGGCAAAGAGGTCAAGGTTCGTTTTCGTGTAGATGGAGAATTGCACACATCGCTCACTCTTCCACTAAATGTCTATTCTGGAGTTGTGGCTCGTATCAAAATCTTGGCGAAGCTTCGTCTCGACGAAAAGCGCAAACCTCAAGATGGAGGATTTACTGCCAAAATCGATGGTCGAAAAATTGATCTTCGTGTTTCAACTTTTCCGGCCTATTATGGTGAAAAAGTCGTGATGCGTATTTTGGATGCCGAAAAGGGTGTTAAAAGTCTTGAAGATTTAGATATGACAACCGAGCATCTCGACATGGTAAAGCGGGCTCTAGAAGTTCCTTATGGAATCGTTCTTATTACAGGACCAACTGGTTCGGGTAAGACAACGACTTTATACGCCATGCTAAATGAGATTGATCGCGAATCAAAAAACGTTGTGTCTCTAGAAGATCCAGTCGAATATCACGTTGATGGAGTTAATCAGTCTCAGGTCATGCCCGAAATTGGTTATACATTTGCTTCTGGACTTCGATCAATCTTGCGCCAGGACCCAGACGTTATTCTCGTTGGAGAAATTCGCGACAAAGAAACCGCCGCACTTGCTATCCAGGCCGCACTTACTGGACACTTAGTGCTCTCGACCCTTCACACCAATAACGCTGCTGGCGCTATTCCACGTCTTATCGATATGGGCGTGGACCCATTCCTTATCGCTCCAACCCTTGTTCTCGCTATTGCTCAACGTTTAGCCAAGAAAACTTGTGAAGATTCACGTGAAGAATTGCCGATCGATGAGGCTACAAGAGTAATGATAGATAAAGAGTTTGCAAATCTACCAGAAAAATATAAGGCAAAAATAAATATTGGTGATAAAATGATAAAGACCGTGCCATCAAAAACTTGCCCATCTGGTACAAGGGGGCGAATGGCGGTGTTCGAAATGTTTGAAGTTGATAAAGAAATTGAATCAGTAATTCTAAAGTCGCCGACCGAATTAGATCTTTACAACGCCACCCGCGCTAAAGGCATGCTTTCTATGAAAGAAGACGCCTTGATCAAAGCAATTAATGGTGGAATTCCAATAACTGAGGTTTATAAGTTTTAATTTTTAACGAGATGGATCCGATCGCTTCAAAATTAGATAGTTTAATAGAGCAAGTTGTGGCCGCTAATGGTTCGGATCTTCACTTGGCAGTCGAAAGAGTTCCAAATTTACGTATTGCTACACAGCTTTTAGGTATGGTTAATCAAGAAGTTTTGAGCGAAGAAGAAGTTCTGGGCATGTTAAAACATATGCTTGCCGATGACAAAAAATTTCAAGACTTTTTAATTAATCAGGAAACTGATTTCGCCTACGATTTTCAGGGACATACTCGACTTCGTGGCAATGCTTATTTTCAAAAAGGAAAAGTTGGCATCGCACTTCGCATTATTCCACAGGTTCGCACTTTTGCAGAACTCGGCCTTCCACCATCTTTGGCCGACTTTGCTCGTCTCAAACAAGGGTTTTTCTTGATCGTTGGTCCAGTTGGTCAGGGTAAATCAACCACGATGGCTTCTTTGATAGATCTCATTAATACCGAAAGATCAGAGCATATCATTACTATCGAAGAGCCCGTCGAATATCTTTTTGAGTCCAAGAAATCAATCATCGATCAACGCGAGGTTGGAATCGATACCAAAGATTTTGCTACGGCCCTGAAATCTGCTTTCCGCCAAGATGCTAACGTCCTTATGATTGGTGAAATGCGAAGTCGGGAAACTATTTCTGCCGCCGTGACCGCGGCTGAAACAGGACACTTGGTTATTTCAACACTTCACACCAACAACGCTTCTCAAACCATCGATCGTATAATTGACTCTTTCCCGGCCGAACAACAAGACCAGGCTCGTTCACAGCTCGCTGGATCACTTGTGGGAATTTTTTCACAACGTTTAATTCCTCGAACGAATGGAGGACTTGTACCTGCTTATGAACTTCTAATTAATAACAAGGCTGTGGCAAACTTGATTCGCGAAAATCGTACACATGAAATCGATCTTGTCATTGAAACAAGTTCCGAACAGGGAATGATAGACATGAATCACTCCCTTATGGATTTGGTTAGGCGTGGCGAGATTACAGTGGATGATGCTAGATATCACGCTTTCAATAAAAAAAGCTTTGACGCATTGCTATAAAATTTATGTTATTCAAATACAAAGCATTAGATCAAGAGGGTAAGAAAAAAGACGGCACAATTGATGCCCTGAATAAAACTGTGGCGATTTCTGCTCTGCAGCGTCGTGGACTCATCGTCGTGTCTTTAAAAGGAGAAGAGAGTAAATCTTTTTTCAAAGGAACTTTTCTTGATCGTGTACCACTTCGCGATGTTGTGGTTATGTCGAGACAGCTCGCTACACTTTTTGCGTCGCAGATATCAGCCCTAAAGGCCTTTACGCTTCTTTCTGAAAATGCCGAGAACAAAATGCTGGCCTCACAGTTGAGAGGAGTAGGAGATGATTTACAGGCCGGTTCATCTATATCTGATGCTTTGGCTAAATATCCCGATACTTTTTCTGAGTTTTATGTGAACATGATCAAAGCCGGTGAAGAATCTGGAAAATTAAATGAAACTTTTGAATATCTGGCTCAGTATCTCGATCGTCAATATAACCTAACCTCGAAAACTCGAAACGCTCTTATTTACCCAGCTTTTGTTATCGTTGTTTTTATCACAGTGATGCTTTTGATGTTCGTTATGGTTATTCCAAATCTCTCGGCTTTGTTGATTGAGTCGGGTCAAGAAATCCCTATTTACACCAGTATTATTATTGCTATCTCAAGTTTCATTGTTGATTACGGCATATTTATTGCCATATTCTTTGTGGCGCTAGTCGTTTACTTGCTCTGGTATCGTCGCAATGATCGAGGCAAGGAATATCTTGATCACTTGAAAATTTCTTTACCTCTTATCGGAACTCTGTATAAAAAAATGTATTTGTCTCGTATATCTGACAACCTCAATACCATGCTTTCGTCTGGAATCTCGATCGTTCGATCAATCGAGATTACCGCCGATGTTGTTGGAAATCAGGTTTATAAGAGAATTCTTCGAGAAGCTCTCGAGTCAGTCAAGTCAGGTAACACTCTTTCTGATGCAATGGGCCGACACGTTGAAGTTCCACCGATTATGGTGCAGATGATCAAGGTTGGAGAAGAGACTGGATCACTTGGTTCAATACTCAAAACGTTGGCTGATTTCTATCGTCGTGAAGTTGATGACGCCGTTGATACTTTGATTGGCCTCATAGAACCAGCCATGATTGTTGTCCTTGGTCTTGGTGTTGGAATTTTGCTTACATCTGTTCTCGTGCCGATCTACAACATCGCAAGTTCGATTGTCTAATATCCACAGGTCATCTATTCTTGGCACTTGCGTAAAGAGTACCGTGCTATAATAAATACATCTAAAAATTTATAAGTTAATTTCGATTTTTAATTATGAAGTTTAAACAAAGCAAAGGTTTCACTCTAATCGAACTTTTGGTCGTGGTCGCCATCATCGGTATCTTGGCTTCTATTGTTCTAGTTTCTCTAAATACTGCTCGTCAAAAAGGCCGTGATGCATCTGCAAAGGGAAGTATGTCTTCTGTTAGAGCAGCTGCAGAGTTCTATTTTGACTCAAGAAACAACTACGGATCTGCTGCAAGTGCAACAATCGTTGGATCTGACACTGGAAGTGGAAGTGTCGTAAACAGTGCTGCTAGTATATGTGAATATGCAGAAGTAGTTAATCTTTCTGCCGCAGCTTCACGACAAACCAATAATCCGGTAAATTGTAATGTAATGGTATCACCCGCTTCGTTTACTGCTGATATTCAATTGAACGACGGTCAGGTTTACTGCGTAGACAGTACTGGTTACGCTGGTTACCTAGTTGATCCAGTTGACGGTTCAATATATACTGCTCCGCTTACTCTCGGAAGAAGTTGTATAGAATAAATAGGTATAAAACAAAAATCGCCCAGAAATGGGTGGTTTTTGTTTTTCACCATATTTAAAGGTTTTATTTCCAGTGCTCGTATATAATATATGTGTATGTGGCCTACATTTATTTTTATTTTTGTTTTTGGAACTATTATTGGGAGTTTTTTGAACGTTGTAATTTTACGTTATGGAACTGGACGATCTTTGGGCGGTCGATCCAAATGCGCAGTCACGGGTAAAACCTTACAATGGTTTGAACTTATTCCCATAGTTTCGTATCTGATTCAGGGTGGTAGAACTCGTCACGGTGGGGCAAGGATATCTCTCCAATATCCACTCGTTGAATTTTTTACCGGAGTTGGATTTGTGGCCATTGTCAGTCACTTCATGCCGCTACTTTATCTTCGTCCACAATCCTTTCTTCTCAATATAATTTTTTACTTCATTGTTTATAGTTTTTTGGTTTTGATATTTGTTTATGATTGGAAACACAAAATTATTCCAAATGATTTTGTTTATCCTCTTATGGTTTTGGCCGTTATCCCTCTTTTTTATGAAGGATTACCGATAATGAGATTTTTGTCTGGTCCAATTCTTACTTTACCAATACTCGCGCTTTGGGGCATTACCTCCGGTCGAGGAATGGGCTTTGGCGATGTAAAATTAGTTTTACCACTTGGCTGGTTACTCGGACTCTCTCATGGTTTTGCTGGGCTTTTGATGGCATTTTGGATTGGCGCGATCTTTGGATTATCGGCACTAGCTTTCGCTGGTAAAAAATGGGGTAGTCGAGTGCCGTTTGGCCCATTTATAATTGTCGGTGCAATTATCACATTTCTATATAACGTCGACATGAATACTTTGGCAGGCTTCTTTGGGAAATTAATCCAATGATGAAATTTTTTAAAAAAATACAAAATAAATCGGGTATGACGGCCATAGAGCTGGTTGTCGTAATGGGAATTTTTGCGGCAATTTCTTCTACTGTTCTTTTTAACTATCGTGATTTTAGTTCAAACATTGCTTTGCAAAATCTGGCCCAAGATATTGCCCTTCAGATCAAGCAAGCCCAAACAGATGCTGTGTCAGGTAAGATTCCAACATTTCCTTCTACTTTTGCCCAATCCAGTAATCCGTTTCTTGTGCCTCTAGATTGGACTCCGAGTTACGGAATTGCCTTCGATATAAATATGCCGAACAACAATTTTACTCTAGGAAACACTGGTTTCGTCTATTATTTTAATGCTGGAAATACGCCCGGGGTTGATAGAGATTATCGTGAATTTGTGGATGCACCATATGACGGATGTGGTTCTGCCGCTGGCTCGGATTCAGAATGTCTCCAGGAGATCAGGATCACGTCCGGAGACTATATAGATCTAATTTGTTTCGATTTTATAGAGATAGATGATACGTGCAGTTCCGGAACAAACGCAAGCGATCTCTCCAATCAAGTCTTCATTTCATTTACTCGTCCACGTGGTAACGCTATTATTTTAGATGGTGGTCAGGATGATGGTGGGGTATCGGCTATTCACAGTAATGTATATTTGCGTCTAGCTTCAGTAACCGGTGCCCGAAAATTTGTGGCAGTCTGGTCAACAGGATATATAAGTATTAGATAAAATATAGTTATGAGAAAAAGTCCTAAAAAAGAAAAGTTAAATCAAGGCTTCACACTCGTCGAAGTCATGATATCGATAGGACTTTTTACTATTATCATGGTTATCGGCATTGGTGCGATTTTGGGTGTGAATGTCACAAACAGAAAGACCCAAAGTATGCGTGCCATTATTGATAACATGAGCTTTGTCATGGAAGACATGGCTCGATCCATGAGGCTTGGAGATTATTTTGTTTGTATTGAAGACTCCGCGCCGGTTGTAACCGATGTTTATTCAGCCTTAGATGGACAGATCACTCTTGATGGTCCAGATGATTTAAGCTTTGGCCCGTGCAGTGGAATATCTTTTGAGCCGTATTGGGATTCTTATCCTGCGGTGCCAACAAACCAAGTGGCTTACTATATAGACACTGAGGCAATTTGGAAAAAAGAGCCAAACATGAGTTTCGATGACATGCTTACAAATCCAATCACCCCCTCAGAAATCACAATTGATCCAGACAAATCCGGTTTTATTGTAGAAGGATCGGATATAACAGACTTAAGACAACCGAAAATAACAATTGTCTTAGTTGGTACAATAACTCTAAGCGGTGTTTCTACTAATTTCAATATGCAAACAACTGTTTCTCAGAGACTTTTGGATGTGGTTTCTGTTCCATCTGGTACATCGACTGGCACCACTGGCACTGGCTCAACCGGTACCGGACCAACCATACCTATAGATCCAGGAGGAGGTCCTATTTTAACACCATAATTATGAAAAAAGATTTTTCTAAAAATCAAAAAGGCTTCACGCTTATCGAAACACTGGTCGCGGTTGCGATATTTGCTTCAGCTATTACAGGACTCATCGCTATCACGGCTGGGGGAGTGGCGAATACAAATTTTGTGAAAAATAAATTCACTGCCGGCTATTTGGCCATGGAGGGCGCTGAACTTATAAGAAATCTTCGAGATACTGCCGCAATTGCAAATCCTAATGCAACTTGGGACGAGGTAATATCGAGTTTCAGCGCATGTTTATCTCCAAATTATTGTTTTATTGACGCTCTCGAAGATTTTCCACCACAGGTGTGTGATACCGATGGATGTGATTTTATGACTTATCAGGAATCTAGTGGAAAATTTGGATATGGTGCCGTGGACAACACCACCAATTTCGCCTCGGTTTTTAGACGCAACATTACTGTTGAGCCAGTTCAGCCAGGAGACTCAACAAGCTCACCTTCCGAAATACGAGTATATTCATCGGTTGACTGGCTTCAGGGTAGAAGAACTCATACGGTTACGTATTCTTACAATTTGAAAAACTGGATAAATCCTTAATATGAAAAATAATTTTCAAAATCTTAAGATAAAAGACCAGAGTGGATTCGTAGCGCTTTTCACCGTTCTTATTGCCGCTGTTGTTCTTGCGATGGCCGTGGGTATTGCAAATATTTCCCTTAAACAAATCGTTTTGTCTGGTTCGGCGACAGATGCAAATAAAAGTTTTTACGCGGCGGATTCTGGTGTTGAGTGCGCATTATTTTACGATCTAAAACTCAATGCTTTTGTAAATGGCACTTCGGAAGTTGATTGTGGTGGAGCAATTCAGTTCTTAGATATTTCCGTTCCAAACATGTTTGTTTTTCAGATCGAATTTAATGACGGTCAGACTATGTCTTGTGCCAAAGTTAATATTGATAGAACAAATATCGATGGAAGTGTCCGTTTGGTTTCTCGTGGCACCAACAATGCTTGTGCCATAAATACTCCACGTACTGTAGAGCGTGTTATCGAGGTCACGTATTAGCTCCGCCACGTCAGACGTGGCTCCACAAAGAGGGGAAAATCCTGTAAAATAAGCCCATTGCTTGTCCCGTTAGAGATTTCTACAAGTCGCGGGAAAGTTCAATTTATTGCTTAAATCTTCTAATGGGATGACCCAAAAAGAGGCCGAAAAACGTATAAAAACCCTCATCCGAGAGATTGAAAAGCACTCTAGTCTTTACCATACCAAAGATGCCCCCGAGATCTCCGACGAGGCATATGATGCGCTTGTTCGTGAACTTTTGGCTCTGGAGAAGCAGTTTCCAAACCTAAAACAAAAAAATTCTCCGACAGACAAGATTGGCGGGAAAATCCTGGAAGGTTTTCAAAAAGTAAAACACGTTGTTCCTCAATGGTCATACGATAACATTTTTAATTTCGATGAACTTCGTGCCTGGGAAGAAAAAGTCAAAAGGTTTATCGAAAAATCCGGTGGTTTAAAAGATGACAAACTTGATTATATTGTCGAATTAAAAATCGACGGACTTAAAGTTGTACTTACATACGATAATGGAGAATTCGTTTTGGGTGCGACGCGCGGGGACGGCGTTGTCGGTGAAGATATTACCGAAAATTTGCGCATGGTCAAAAATATTCCAAACATTGTTTCTGAAAAGAGAAATTTTGTGGCAATCGGTGAAGCTTGGATGAAAAAGTCAGATCTTAAAAAAATTAATGATGAACGCGAAAAAGAAAATTTACCCAAATATGCCAACCCTAGAAACTTGGCCGCTGGAACCCTCCGCCAGCTTGATACACGGGCTGTTGCCGAGAGAAATTTACAAACCTATGTTTATGATATTGAATTTCCAAATCTCGCGAGCGATAGAAAGATAAAAACTCATGCCGAAGAATTAGAGTTTTTAAAAAAAGAAGGTTTTAATGTAAATTCGACTTGGAAGCTTTGTAAAAATATTGATGACATAGAAAAGCATTACCAGAACTGGATTCACAAGAGAGAGTCAGAAGAATATGGAATTGATGGTTTGGTTATAAAAATTAACTCGAAACGCATTTGCGAAACTTTGGGCTATACGGCCAAGTCTCCGCGATTTGGCGTGGC
>CAZSFS010000013.1:0-13164 GCA_964606255.1 uncultured Candidatus Saccharibacteria bacterium
TGCGACCAATCGCTTACATTTACCCTAAAATTGCTTCTAGGAATGGACTATATCATCACCATGTTCCAAAGGAATTTAGGTGCAAGGCGTTTCGACCTCTTTCAAAAGAGGGCTACTCCATAAAGGATAGTCTCTGAACCTTTCTTAAAGTTTTATGACCCTAAGACTTGGCTGCTGATTGCCCACTTGGGGTTTCCAGCAATTAACCTTGTTTTCACCCCTTCGTTTCCGAAGGGAGCTGCAAAAGCACTTTTGAGCGCTTACAGGCGACTGCGCTACCGCTGCGCCACCGGGGAATATTTAGTTTTCAATGTGTATCTAACGGTTAGATACAGGGGAAATAATAGCAAAAAGAGGCCAAAATGCAAACTTTTGATATAATTAAAAAGCATTAAAACCTAATAAATTTTTATGTCCAAAGGTTGGAAAATTACGTTTTATATATCTACTATTATTTTGTCGCTTAGCATGCTTTGGGGAGGATTCTTGGATGCTAGCCAAAATGATTTGGCTGTGGCGGGCATTACATCTCTCGGCTATCCGGCATATTTCGCGGTTATTATTGGAGTTGCGAAAATTCTCGGTGTTATTGGTATTTGGCAGAACAAGGTGCGATTCTTGCGAACTTTTGCTTATGCTGGATTTGTTTTTGATACACTTGGGGCCACTATCTCGACATTACTTGCGGGATTTTCGATTATATTCGCCATCCCGGCGATAATTAGTTTAATTATTGTGATTGCTTCATTCGTCGCAGCTCGAAAATTGGGTCGGGTTTAAAATTTCCCGATTGTGTTAAAATAATATTATGAATAAAAAACACTGGGTAATTTTAATAATAGTTGTGGTGTTTTTCTTCCCGAAACCTTTTATCTCTAGTCCGGGATTCGTTTCAATCGAGATGCAATCCGAGTTTGAAATGAACAAGAAAAAATGCGCCGGATTTGACGTTTTGACCAACGCAGAAGCCATGGCCGCTGACGCACCGGGCAAGAGCTTGTGCTTCGGATGGTTGTATTAAATGTACATCAAAGTAAAAGTTTTTCCTGACCAGAAAAAAGAGTCTTTTGTAGAGACCGGAAGTCTGCGTTACGAGGCGCTGGTCAAGGCCCCGGCCGAGCGGAATTTAGCCAACGAGGCGGTTTTGGAGCTTGTGGCGAGGCATTTTTCTGTGTCGGTGGGAAAGGTTCGTATCGTCAGCGGACACCACAGTCCGAGCAAGATTTTGTCTATACCAGACGATAAATAGACTGTGCTAAAATGAATGTATTAGCACTTCACAGATATGTCGTATGAATATAAATATCAAAGCAACCAATATTGATCTGACGCTCGAAATCAAAGATTACGTAAACGAAAAAATAAATTCACTTAGCAAGTTCTTGGACCACGACAAAGACTTCAATGTTTTCGTAGAAATTGGTAAAGAATCAAACCACCATCAAAAAGGCGAAGACGTGTACATGGCCGAAGTTCGATTTTCATTCGAAGGCAGGGAATTTTATATAAAAAATCATTCTGGAGATTTACTCGCGGCAATTGACCTCGTTCGTGATGAAGCGTTGCGTGAGATCAAGGATCGTAAAGGAAAATCTCAAACAATGTTCGTCCGTGGCGCTCGAAGTTTGAAAAAGAGAATCAAGGGAATGAAGCCCTGGTGGCCGTTTAGCTCTGAGAAGTAAGATTTAGGATTTAAGAATTAAGAAAAGCGAAAGCCCTCATTTAGGAGGGCGTTTTGCTTCTTGTGGCAAGGCGGGGACAGATTTTTCTTCGGCCTCTTTGATCCACATCGGTATGAGTGTGCCACCGATGTAATCCCAAGTTCGGCCCCTTTCACTAAAACCGCCTGAAAAGCCCATGTGTTCAGTAGTTTCCTCGTCGGTTTCGTCGTACCGAGTGTCTGTCTGTTCGAAGTAATGGTGATGAAGTCCGAAGGCGAAACCGCCATAACAGAAGACATAGGAGTTTTCTAGTAGGACACCTTTGTCTTCAAGAGGCGACTCGTCATAACCGACGATAAAAGCAACTTGCTCCTCTTTTGGCCAACCATCGATTACGACCTTGTCGAAACCGCCTATTGCTTTCACCAAGAGTTTTGTAGTCTTCTCCCAGTCAAAGGCTTTGTCGCCAGGCGACATTAGTTTGACACGAGAAGACAATCCTAGGAGGTATTTCTTCCAAGCCTCAAGCCGCTCTTTTACGATCGGCGTGATTTCTCTCGGCTTCGGCGCCGAGGGTACGATTGTGCGCTTTGCCATGTGCTTGTGGTTTTGCCCACATTTTACATACATCTGAGAAAAACAAAAGGTCTTTGATTTTAGACCGAAATCTCACTTTCGCCCTCTCTGATTATTTTTTTTATGATGAGTTTGTTATTTTCAAAAGTTGCTTCGGTTATTTTTACGCGTTTACCATTCTCGTCGAAGTAAAAAATTCCTGGCCAGCCGAAATAGGCGCGATATTTGAGCCATTTTTCGTGATCAGAATCAGAGAGTTTTATCTCACCATCGCTTTTAGAAATTTTCTTGCAGTGTGTTGCTTGTGTTTCGTCTTGTTCCACGGGCGTGATTTCTCCGGCCAGATATTTCGGAAATGTTTCGAGTAAAAGTTCAGAGCCGATTTCAGTGAGTTTGGTTTTAATTTCTGGGGAAGTTATTTTGTTGTCGATTGGAAATTCTTTTACGGAAACTATTGGTCCGGCGTCGAGTTTGAAAACGAGTTTCTGGATGGTTACGCCGGTTACGGCGTCGCCCGACAATATTGAATTTTCGACGGGCGACGCTCCACGGTATTTAGGCAGTAGGGAATAGTGAATATTTAGCATCCCGGCGGGAAACATATCGATAACGGATTGCGGAATAATTTTGCCATATGCCACAACGACGCCGATTTTCGCATCAAAAGATTTCAAATCTTCCGGAGATAATTTATCCGGCGTTAGAACAGGAATTCCTTTTTTCAAAGCCAAAACTTTCACCGGCGAAGGTGTTATGACGTGCTTGCGGCCAACGGGCGCATCAGGATTTGTGACAACGGCCACAACCTCATAATTGGCTGCCAAAAGTACTTCCAATACTTTGACTGAAAGGTTTGGAGTTCCGAAAAATATTATTTTAGAGTTCTTGGTTGGTTGCATCATCTTTTTGTTTTTTTACTTCCGTTGCCTTGTCGGTAAAAAGAATTCCGTCCAAGTGGTCGACTTCATGTTGGAAAATCCTTGCCAAAAGTGCAGTCGCTTTCATGGTTTTTTTAACGCCAGCTTCATCAACATAATCGAGCGTTACATTGCTTGGGCGTTTGACCATGCCGTAAGTTTCTGGAATAGATAGACAGCCTTCCTCGGCCGTAGAAAGTTTCTTGGAAAATTTGGTGATCACGGGATTTATGAAATAAACATCTTTCGGCAGTTCGGCTTTTGTCGCACGATCGCTTTGCCAATCTTTACTAAAAACTTTTCCTGACACGACAAAAACTCGCAAGTTTACGCCGATTTGTGGCGCTGAAAGTCCCACACCATCGTCTCGGGTTGCGAGCGCAATCGAAAGATCTTTCAAAAGTTCTTTGAATTTGGTAGAAGTTAAATCGTTGTCGGCCACAGGCGTCGACACTTTTCTTAATGCCGGATGGGGAATAGTGACAATCGCGACCATAGTTTTATTTTAGTTTCTTAAGGTAGTCGGCAAGCTTTCCGATCGGAACGTTTTTTTGAGAGCGGTTTTCCATATCGCGCACGATGACAGAATCTTCGAGAGCTTCTTTTTGTCCGAAGATGATGGTGTAAGGTAGTCCCAATTTCTCGGCCACGGCGAGTTGAGAGCCAAGAGAATCTTTGGCCAAGGCATGGGTAACTGGAATTTTTGCTTCGCGAAGTTTTTCGATAATGTTGATACTTTTCATTTTGGCTTCATTTCCAAGCTGGATGAAATAGACCTTTTCTTTTCTCTTGATTTTCGGCATGAATTTTTTGTCGGTGGCTTCGAGTATGCGATCAACACCCAAGGCAAAACCAACACCAGGAATATTTTTCTTGTGACCCATAGCCTTGGCCAAGTAGTCGTAGCGTCCACCACCACCAAGAGCGAGAGATCGAACAGTTTCTTCTCCCTCGGCTTTCACGTCGGTGAAGAATTCAAAAACGGTGTGACTATAGTAGTCGAGTCCACGAACTAAAGTGTGATCGAGATCATAATCAATATTCATTTCGTTCAAGCATTCAATAACTTCTTTGAAATGTTTTTTTGAAGCAGCATTCAAACAGCTTACTGATTGTGGTGCGCCAGCATTTATCTCGGCCATTTTTGGATCTTTGGATTCGAGAATACGCATCGGGTTGGTCTTCATGCGTTCTCGATCCTCCGGACCCATTTTGTTGATGAATTTTTTGTAGTAATTTGTGAGTTCTTTAATATAATCCTTACGACTTTCAGTATCGCCGACAGAATTTATCTTTAGTTTTATATTTTTGACTTCAGCCTCTTCTAAAATTACTAGAGCCATCTTAATGATCATGGCATCCAAGACGCTTTTTGGTGAACCCAGAACTTCGACACCAAATTGGCAGAATTCTCGATAGCGGCCTTTCTGCGGTTTGTCATGTCGGAAAAAAGGAGAGTGATAATAGAACTTTAGTGGTTGTGGTCGTGATTGCATGCCGTGTTCTATGTACGCACGCATGACAGCAGCCGTCCCTTCAGGTCTCAGGGCAAGTTTTGTGCCGGAACCGGTTTTAAGAGAATACATTTCTTTGTCGACGATATCGGTGCCATCACCTACGCCTTTTAGAAAAACTTCCTCATGTTCAACAACAGGAGTTTGGATTGGAGAAAAGCCGTAGTATTCAGCTACTTCCTGAGCTTTTTCAAAAAATCCTTGGTGGTTGTAGTAGTCGTCTCCGATGATATCTCGCATGCCTCGTGGTGCTTGCAAGAAATCTCCGCGCTCCTTTTTGTCTTCTGACATTTATTTAAATTAAAAATTCTAATAATGGTATGCTCCGGGATTGATGGCCGCCTCAGTGGCAGGGAGAAGTCTTAAAAATGCTTTACCGACAACGTTTTTGCGTGGCAGCAAACCCCAAGAACGAGAATCAGAACTTGCGATGCGATTATCGCCCATGACGAAATATTCATCGTTTTTAAGAGTTGCTGAAAAATTATCATGACTTTCTTTGTCTAGTTCTAAATACGGTTCATTTAGTTGTGTCATTTGTCCGTTGATGTCGGTGATGATAACCACACCATTTTCTATAGTAACTGTTTCGTTTGGCAGACCGATAATTCGTTTGATGAAAAATTTAGACTCATCGAGAGGAAATCGAAAAATTACAACATCGCCTCTTTCCGGGTTTTCGAAGCGATAGGAAATCTGATCTACGATCAAATATTGGTTATCCTTAAAGGTCGGGAACATTGAACTACCGCTTACGATGAATGGTTGTGCTACAAGAATACGTATGGGAAGAACTATTGCGATTGCAATCAAAATAAATCTTAATAAATCCCAGATGCTTTCTTTCGCAGTGTTCTTTTTTGAGGTCCCGACAGGCATTTCAGATTGAAAATTGGTGTCTTTTTCTGTTTCCATGGGGCTCATTATAAAGGAAAAAGGGAGGCGAAGCAAATCACAAAATTTTGTAGTCTTTGCGAAACGCGCGCCTATCGTCTCCCTTCGGGTACTCGGGAGACCAAAGAGACTTTCTTCTACCGGCGCGCGCCCTGCGGGAGCTACGCAGACTACAAAATTTTGTGATTTGCTTCGTTGGAGGAGGGGAGGGAGTTAACGGAATGGTATAATAATCTCATGTATTTAATTGTTGGTCTCGGTAATCCGGGAGAAAAATACAAAAATTCCAGGCATAATGTCGGCTTTATCGTTCTCGATGAGATTTTTCCGAGTGGTTGGCACGCTGACAAATATGGAAACGCTGATATTTTGAACAACGAAAGTGGAGTATACGTAAAGCCAAAAACTTTTATGAACAATTCCGGTGTCTCTACAAAGTTTTTCGCGGCCAAACTAAAAATATCAACAGAAAATATTGTTATCATTCACGACGACATCGATCTACCTTTTGGAGCAATGAAAGTTGTTTTCGATTCTGGCCCCGGAGGACACAACGGCATCAAATCGGTGGCTGAGCAATTGGGCACGCAGAAATTTGTTCGCGTGAAGATTGGTATAGCGCCGACAAATTCTGAAGGCAAAGCGATCAAACCAAAATCTGGATTTTTTGAGAGCGCGAGTTCGGCTGTAGCCAAATATGTTCTCAAAGATTTCGCAAAAAGTGATTTGGAGAAAATAAAAGAAATGTCAAAAAAAATCAAAGACTGTCTCGACATTATTGTTCGAGAAGGTCGCGAAAAAGCGATGAATAAATTTAACGCTTCGTAAAAGCATTCTCTAAAAAGAACAGAATAATTTGGCGTTCAAAAGCCAAATTTTCTTCCGGCTCGTCGCTCTCTGAAGTCGCTCCTGCGCCGAGTCTTTTTATAAAATGCTTTTACTTCGCTTGGATGATGAGGAGAAATTAGAAAAACCCCTAACGGGGTTTTTCTAATTTTTTTCTTTTTACTTATTCTCCACGTAAGCGAGAGTCATTTTCTGTTCCTTTGGTTCGAAGACATTGATCTGGAAGTTATAAGCCTTGCCGAGTTCAAGGGATTCGCGAAGCTTATCTTCTGTGCCAAAGCTTGAATTGTGAACAAGTCCTGCCACGCCGTCTTTGATCGAAACCAATGCGCCGTGCTTGTTGAACTTGATCACAACTCCAGAGACGATGTCGCCTTTTTTCAATTTTCCTTCAAATTCAGTCCAAGGATTTTCTTTGAAGGCTTTGAGTGAAAGAGAAATCTTACCATCTTTGATCTCGATGATTCGAGCTTTGACCTTGTCACCAACTTTGAAAAGTTTGCGAGGATCTTCGATAAGTCCCCAATCAATTTCTGAGATGTGAACAAGACCTTCTAGACCTTCTTCGATCTTCAAGAAGATTCCGAAATCAACAACGCCGGCAACTGAACATTCTAGATCGTCACCAACAGCGTACTTACTAACAGTTTCTTTTCGTTCTTCTTGATTTGTAGCTTTTTCAGAGAAAACGAGTTTGTCTTCCTGAGGATTGATACCAATGATGATGACTGACATTTTCTCACCAACAAACTTTCGAAGTTCGCCCAATATTTTGTCTTTGTCAGAACCTTCTACGCGAGGGTAGTGTTCAGGTTTAAGCTGAGAAGCTGGAAGGAATCCGGCAATACCACGCCATTCGATTATGAGACCTCCTTTGTTTGCTTCTTTGACTGGAAGTTCGAGAACTGTACCAGATTTCATCATATCTTCCGCGTCTTTCCAGACGAGGGCCTGACGAGCTTCTTTTAGGGAAATTTCGGTATAGCCTTCGGCGTTTTGAACCTCAACAACTTTCGCCTTGATAACATCACCAACTTTGATGTTCTTGATGATGTCGCGAGCGTTGATGTATTCTTTGCCGTAAATAATACCTGTTCCATATAGTCCAAGGTCGATATAAACGGCTGCTTTTTTGATTTCTATAACTTGACCTTCGACCAGGCTTCCCTCGTGCAGAGCAAAAACCGATTCGTCCAAAGTCTTCTTCAATTCTTCACTAATTGTATTATCCATAAAAAATATCCGCGTGTTTAGCGGACTTTCAAATGATTTTCGGGGTTCTTCTGAGGCCAAGTGCCCTAAAAGAGGTTATCCAAAAAATCCTGCTAATAACGGAATTCATACTATTATAGAATGTTCGTTTTGTAAACCCCCACACCAACATTTTTATTATTCTGCTTTTTCAAGGGAATTTTGCAGGGGGATTTGGAAATAGTAAGAAATCTATTTTAATAAGAGACTTTTTGGCAGAATAAAAAGCTATAAAAATGTTGGTGTGGGGGTAAAGCACTTGTATCCACCACAAAAGTCCGGGAAAGTCCATTTATCGTGTATAATTTAGGGTAATGAATCCCGATAATGTCACATATTTTGGAGAAACTGATTTCCGTGGTGAACGCGCGCGTTTTGGTATAAAAAACGAAGATCGTTCGCGTCACGTTTATGTTATCGGAAAGACCGGTATGGGTAAATCAACGCTCCTCGAAAATATGGCGGCCCAAGATATTCAAAACGGTGAAGGTATGTGCTTCATCGACCCGCACGGTTCGGCCATCGACACACTTCTCGAATATATCCCCGAAGAACGCATTAAAGACGTTGTATATTTTGCGCCGTTCGACTCGGATTATCCGATCGCTTTCAACGTTATGGAAGACATCGGTTTAGACCAAAGGCACTTGGTCGTCTCTGGTCTCATGTCGGCCTTCAAAAAGATTTGGGTTGACGCCTGGTCTGCTCGTATGGAGCACATTTTAAACAACACCATCCTTGCGCTTCTGGAATATCCGGGATCAACATTGCTTGCAGTGAACCGCATGTATGCCGACAAAGGTTTTCGTGAAGAAGTTGTATCAAAAGTCACTGACCCGGCGGTTAGAAGTTTTTGGAATGAAGAATTTGCCAAATGGGATGAACGTTTTATGCGTGAAGCAACGGCAGCTATTCAAAACAAGATTGGACAGTTCACGGCGAACCCGCTGATTCGAAATATCGTTGGTCAACAAAAATCTAGTTTCGATATTAGAAAAATGATGGATGAAAAGAAAATTTTCTTGGTCAACTTGTCGAAGGGAAGAATCGGTGAACAAAACGCCGGACTTTTGGGTGCGATGATCGTCACCAAAGTTTATCTGGCGGCCATGTCTCGCGCTGATGCTTCCAAATCTGAAATGGCTACTCTTCCACCGTTTTATCTATTTGTCGACGAGTTTCAGAATTTTGCCAATGACTCATTTTCAGATATTTTGGCTGAAGCTCGCAAATATAAACTGAATTTAACAATTGCGCACCAATATATAGAACAAATGGAAGAAACCGTGCGCGATGCCGTTTTTGGAAACGTCGGTACAACGATTGCTTTTCGCGTCGGTCCGCTTGATGCTGAGGTGTTGGAGAAAATTTTCCTACCAACTTTTACTGCCGAAGATATTGTAAATTTGGGCAAATATCAAATATATCTTTCTCTAATGATTGATGGTGTCGGATCGAAACCTTTTTCAGCTACAAACATGGCACCATTGCCACGCAAGGCCATTACCTACAGGAACGAGGTTATTGAAAATTCTCGTGCGATGTATGCCAACACCCGAGCCGAAGTCCAGGGCCGTATAGATAATTGGCACGGTACTGTTTTTGAAACCGCCAAAGATACAAAAGAGCGTCTTAAAAAAGAGGCGTATCTAGCCGAAAAAGCTCAAAAAGAAAAACTCATTTATGGAGATAATCCTCCACCAGCCGGTCCATCGAAAATTGTGATACCAACAGAAATTGTTAAAAAAATCGAACAAGCCCCAGCGCCAAAACCGGTTCAACAACAAACGTCACAGCCACAAACCCAGTCTTTGAAAAAAATTGCTTCCACAAAACTTGCTACTGATAAAAATAAAAATCTTCTCAAAGACGCACTGAGCAAGGCTTTGCAAAAGTCGGTTGATAATATTTCAAGCCCGACAGTAACTTCAAATCCTGTGTCAAAACCTGAAGAGAAAAAAGAAACAGTAAAACCGACCGCATCAACTCAGACTAACGACACAGTCTCTGCGCCAAAAGCGCCGGAAATTCCGAAACCCAAAGAAATTCCCGAAGACGTTTTGAAACAAATTTTAGGGTAGCCCTCACACCTATTTCAATTAGTGGGTTGGGGTTTGAAAAGTGGAAGATTATTAAATAGGTGTGAGGTAAATTTTATATATAAGCGTATGAATAAAAAGTTCTTAGAAATTTTGTTGTTTAGTGCAGCAATTTTTGGCTTTCCGGGACTAGTCAAAGCCGAGATTCGGATCAATGAAGTCGCTTGGATGGGAACAGTCGAAAGTCAGTATGAGGAATGGATCGAATTATATAATGACGGTACAGAAACATCTCTTGAGGGTTGGAAAATTTACAAAGCTGGCGGATCAACCTTGCTCATAAATCTCTCGGGTAATATTTCGGCTGGAGAATATTTACTTGTCTGTCGTACGACGCCATCAGTTTCAAATCCTTTGAGCGGAACTTGCGATATTAATGGATCTTTTGGCGGAAGCGGTCTCAACAATTCTAGTGAGCATATTGTTTTGAAAAATAATTCTGGTTCCACAGTTGATTCAATAAATGCAACTTCTGGTTGGCCAGCAGGGGATTCGACTTCAAAAGCGACAATGCAGTGGAGTGGATCGTCTTGGATTACGGCTACAGGAACTCCGGGCGTCGCCAACGCCACAAGCGGTAATGGTGATACGAACAACGAAGAAAACGAAGAAGAAAATACTGATGAGGAAGAAGAAAGTGAAGAGATCAACGTTGGGGACGCAGAATTAATTACTCCCAAAATTTATTCGACAAGAGTTTTGAAAGTCGAATATCCTAAAATCGCAATTATCAAAAGTCCTACACATTTTCGTGCCCAGGCGTTGGATTACGATCGTTCTGATTTGTTCAAGGGACATTATGTTTGGAACATGGGTGACGGAACAATACGAGAATTTGCTTTGGGTTTCCGTGAGACGAACAACGGATTTGATCATGTCTATGAATATCCTGGTACCTATACAGTGAATGTAAAATATTTTACTGGATTTTTGAAAGACGTACCGGCCGAATTAGAAGAAACTTTTATTGTTGATGTTGGTACGGCGACGGTTTCGATATCGAAAATTTATCCTGATGGGGCGATTGAAATAAAAAATACTTCTGGGAACATTTTAGACTTAACTGATTGGCAATTACGTGATGCGTCTGGTCAAAATTTTACTTTTCCCGAAGGTACAAAAATTGCCGCCAACAAGACGGTTGTTTTTACGAAAAAAGTCACAAAACTAAATACTTCGCTTGGTGTAAATATTTTTACACCAACGAATTCTTTTGTGGAAACCAATTTTGTAAACAAAAATCGTTCAACTAATTCAAAACAAACCTCTGTTGAAAAGACCGAAGAAAAAATTCAAGACGGAGAAGTTCTTGGGGTGGCAAAAATCGAAAATCTAGAGGAAAAATCCAAAAACAAAGAAAAGGGAAACGGTATCATTTGGTTTCTGATATTTGTGATCTTGATTCTGATTGCGATTATTGCAGTAATCTTTCTTAAGAAAGAAGAAATTTCGAATGAAGAATATGAGCTTATCGACGAATAAATTATTCGGCCTCGATAGTTTCGCCGACACTAGCCTTAAGTGTCGTTGACTCGTTTGTTTTTTTCGATAGTTCTAGAGCCTTGAGACGGCGCTTAGCCTCTATTTCTTCGGCGATCTTATTAGCTTGTTGAGCTAGAGTCAGGGCGCCCTTGAAATTTTTATCATCCAAGAGATTTGTAGCTTGGCGTAAAATATCTTCAGCTATTTTGATTTGAGCGTAAATTGCATCGAATTCGCTGGTGTCAATTTTGATCTCTGTTTCGACAACCGGTTCGTCGATAGCTGGCGGAGTAGAAGACGGAGTTTTTTCGATCATTGTTACCAACGACTTTTTTTCAGTCGACTCAACTTTGACTGAAATATTTGGGGGAGTGGTGGTTGCTGTCGGGCTTATGGTGGTCGGGGCGTTCAAAGAAATCTCCAATTTTTTTGCTTCTTCTCGAGCCTTGGTTTCTGCAGAAATTTTTGCAGCTTCTTCGGCTCGAACTTCTGTTTTGATGTCGTCCAACTTGTCCTTTGCAGAATCAATTCGATCCTGAACGATTTCGGAAATTTGTCGACTGATGGCTTTGACTTCACTCGCGACTTTTTTGGTTGCGATTTCTTCTTCTGTTGGACCAGTATCGGCTAAAATTTCAGTCGTTGTGCTCATAAGAGCAACGCTCGTATCTGTGTTCTCAGTATCTACGCTTGCGATAATAGAATTCTCTTGTTCCTGAAAAACCTTGCTACTGTCATCGATTTTCGCAATTAAAACTTTTGTCTCATCTCGAGTGTCTTCGGGATCATTTATAATTTCTTTCTTCGTATTTTCTTTTTCAAGAATTTCTTTGTTCGCTTCAAATATTGGCGTCAAACTAGATGTTGCCTCAAGTATGCTCGATACGTCTCCTTGTTCACGAAGCATCTCAATAGATTTTGATGCCTCTTGGGTATGCTCATCAAGTTTATCGATAACAATTTTTTGAGCGCTAGAAGAAAGTTTGTTTTCTTTGCGCAAGGTTTGAACTTCATCTAAGCGTCGTTGAATATGCTCTGATTGCACCGCAAGTTTAGCCTTTGGAGTGGTGGCAAGGGTTTCTTCTATACCTTCGTTGATGTTAATTTTTACAGAATAAAGTGCCTCTCCCGGCAAGGCTTTGGCAGCGGCATAAGAAACTCCTGATCCACCGACAACCAAAACACAGATAAGCGCAATAGATGCTGCTTTCATAAAGTATCTAACTTCGAATATTGAAATGTAATTTCGGTCACGTAGGATTGGGGCCTTTCCGCGAATAGGATTCCAAGAAATGAATTCCAAAATTTTGGAACGCAAAACATCTTTCTCGGTTTCAGAAAGTTTACTTGCTCGCGCTCTCTTTATAAAGTTTTTAAAATTTTCTTTCATTTTATAATTCGTAGTAGTCCTCTAAAACTTTTTTCATCTTTTGTGTGGCTCGGTGGATTTTGACGGATACGTTGTTCGCGGTCATGTCGAGGGTGTCGCTGATTTCTTTGATGCTCATTTCATTTATGTATCGCATCGACAGTATTTCGCGGTCGTCGGGATCAAGTTTCTCCAGCTTGGCCACCACAAATTCTTTATCAAAGTTTTCTGTGGCTCTCTCTTCCTCGTCTTGGTCAGCGAAATCGATTCCGGTCTCAGTGATAGCTTCGAGAGAGTGGGCTTTTTTCTTGCGCCGGTGATCAATGATTAGGTTCTTGGCGACTTTGTAGAAAAAAGCTTTCAGGTTATCTACTTCGTTGCCTTCGGACAGATATACCCAGGTTTTGGTAAAAGTGTCCTGGAGAATGTCCTTGGCGACCTCTTTGTTCGAGGTCTGGAAGTAACAGTACCGGAAAAGGGCATCCGAGTTTTCCTCGTAGCTTTTCATGAAAATCCCTTGAATTTTAACATGATCTTCCGACATATAAGACGTGT
>CAZSFS010000014.1:0-12405 GCA_964606255.1 uncultured Candidatus Saccharibacteria bacterium
TGCAATAGGGAGATGGGGAACGAACAAGGCCGGCAGGTAATCCCTGCCGGCCTTGATGTCGTGTGTGCTGTCTTACCACTAGGTTAACTGAACCTGTGATAATTTGTAGAGCGTGCGAATGGCTGCAACCTTGATCGCGAAGCGCCGATCATTCTCGTGGTTAATGTCCTTGAACCAGCCGTAAAGCTTCCGAGCCACATCGGGGTCTTTGGTGTTATCTGCCATGTCCCTGCAACAGACAACCTTCAGCTTGATGAGCTCGTCGTTGCAGCTGTAATCCACGGAGTATTGATGATCTTGTTTGTCACCGATACTCCAGGTCATCACTCGCTCAAGATCTTCGATGCTGGGTGGGCCAAAATCCTTCAATATCCTGGCCACCGCCTCTCGACTATCTTTCCAACCCAGATCTACGGTTTCCACCCTATGCCAGATTGCTTCCTTGGTTTTGCAGAGACGTAAGATCTTCGCGTTGATTGCTTGTTCATGGAAACGCGACTCATCAGCCGTCTCACTGAGTCGACGAACCACCTCTTCCAGAACGCTTATATCCTCGGTCAGTGCTTGGGTGTGGTTGAGCGCGTCCCGTTTGTCTTGGTTGTTCAGACCGAGATCGCCTCTGTCGAGCAATCCAAGGATGGCTTTGGGCTTCTTCGCTCTCATGATCTCTCCGAGGGCTTTTTCCCGGATAAGCTCGTTAATGGCTTGGTGTTGCGGATAGCCCGCGGGTACCAACTTTCTGGACTCGACTAGGTCGTCGAGTGACCCACTCTTGTCAACCAGGGCATCGAACTTCTTGTTTAACTGCTCATCGGCTCGTTTACCCGCCTCGCCATTCGTGGGTGTTGCAGACCTCAGTTCTCGCAGGGTTTCGAGGTTATCGTTCTCTGGGAGATCGAGTTCTTGAAGTACGATTTCCTCGATCTTCCAGCATATAACCTCGAGTTCTCTGCCGAAGCTCCCATTGTGGCTAAGATGGTTGTATGCCCTCCAAATTAGCCAAAGCCGCGGCAAGTCCTCCTTGGTCTTGGCTGCTGTGAGTATCTGCCTGAGTCGCAATTCCGGAATCGGTTTTGACATCTCAGGGTGCGCTTGTAGGAAGTGACTCATTGGAATATCCAGTTGTCCAACTGGTTCCAATGTAGCTTCGAGGGTGTCCACCCTCTCGTCTACAGTTTTCATGGTACGGAGTGTTTTTGTGTCTCCGTTTCAAACCATACTCTTCCATAAACATGGTGTCAATTTTAGAAAAGGTTCTCTGGATTTATGCGAATTTGCCAATCTGGACTTAGAGATAGGAGATAAGAAGTCAGAAGTTGGTCTTGGTGGGATTCGTTCCAAACTTCTTTTGGTAATTTCAAAACAATTATTGTCTCGAAAATTTTGCCACGTTTTATTTTTTTAATTTGAGGTTTCCAGAGTTCAAGTCTAGACAACAAATCATCTCTATCGAAGTTCGATTTCGATAGTTTAGAAAGTTTTATGATTGTTCCAAACGGCGGATAACCAAATTTTTCTCGCATTTCTTTTTCAAATTTGTAAAACTTTTTCAAATTTCCAGTTTCTAGAGTTTCGATTGCCATATTTTCCGTATCGCGCGTCTGGAAGAAGTTTTTCTTTCCGAGGCTTGTCGTTGCAAGACCAAGATGGAGAATTTTTTCATAAATTTTGTAACTCGGAATAGATAAAAGAGAGTCTATTGATATCACTACAGAAACATCAACTTCTTTTTCCAAATAGGGAAGCGCAAGTTCTGTACCAACCAAAATCGAATTTTCTGTTTCATAAAACTTTTTAATCGTTTCGCGAACTTTCTTGTCAGTTTTTGTTATATCGCTGTCGATTTGAAAGATTTTTTTCTTCGGGAATAGTTTTTTAGTTTCTTCGGCGACTGTATCTGTGCCGATACCGAGTGTGTCAAAGTTCCAACTATCGCAATTATTGCATCGAGTGCGTGGATCGAGGGTCTCGCCGGTTTGAGGATTCAAAAGAATTCTTTGCCCATCTTTGATTCGCAGAGCGAGCGCTGTGTCGCCATCTTTTAAAATCTGTCCGCAGTCATGACAAATGACTGAGCTTCCCAAACCTTTTCGAAGAGCAAGGGCAAAAACTTTATCGCTTGTTTTGATTTCTTCAAAAACATCTTTTGAAAAAATAAAACTTTTTCCGTGCCGATTTTCTTTTTCTGACATGTCGACGATTGTGAGTTTTTTGCCCGAGTTGTTCGGAACACTAATTTTATTTTCCAGCACAGTTTCTAGTGTTAGGGGAACACCCTCAAAATTAATTTTAACTTTCATTTCTTTGGCAAAGGTTTTCAAGAAAAATCTGATATCAAAATAAGGTCTTTTGATTGTGCGATATGCCGACGAATGTTCATCGTGGATAATAAGTTGGCCCACGTCGTGTCGGGGTATGAATATAAAAGATGGCGTCATCACGACAGTAACAGGTTTTTCAGAATTTAAAATTTCTTTGTACGTCGTGATTAATTTTTTCTTGCTCTGCTTGCCATGAAGTACAAAGATTTTGTTACCTAAAGTTTTCGCAAGATTATCGACTGCTAGAACGGTCGGCGCGATATGAAAGACTGATGAGCCGACCGTTCTTTTCTTTGGTCTCGGTAGGTTTTCATATTCTTTTAAAAATTCTGTTGGAATAAAATAAGCCGCGATCTGTCCTAGATTTCCGACAAAAAATTTTTTTGTTTCTTGGCATACTTTGAAAAATTCTGGGTAAAAGTTTGAACCACTTTTAACCGAATCAATTTTCTTGAAACCAAACGTGGCCGTTTTTATTTCTTGTTTCAAATCTTTGGCATCACGGACGTCGACAACCAGGGCGTCGTACTTTTTCTTTCTGATCTCGATCTCAACAACATCACCGATAGAAATTTCTTTAGCCGAAAAGTAAGTCAAAGAGTCTTTTTGGACCTTGCTTGATATTGGACTTACTTCGACGAGTTTCATCCCGTTAGAAACAGGTCGCGGTCTTTCCACGACTTGTCTGATTAGTCTTTATTTTAAAGCGACCGCGGTTTCTAACAGGATTCATAACCAAATATTAACATTATTGGAGTTTCCGGGCGAAAAAGGTAAGATAGCTTCATAAATATGAGTGACACTTTCAAGATTATCGGGGGTAAAAAATTAAAGGGTTCTATACGACCACAGGGCTCGAAAAACGAGGCTTTTCAGGTTATTGCCGCCGCGCTTCTGACCGATGAGGACGTGGTTATTGAAAATATTCCAGAAGTTTTGGATATTTTGAATTTGTTTGAAATTTTGAAAATTTTAGGTGTCGAGGTTACAAAGTTGGGTCATGGTTCGTATAAATTGAATGCGAGTGCTGTTGATGTCGAGAAAATGAAGACGGAAGAATTTTCAAAACTATTCTCCAGACTTCGCGGATCATTACTTGTCGCTGGGGCGATGCTTGGACGTTTTGGTAAGAGTATTATTCAGCAGCCAGGCGGAGACAGGATCGGAATTCGTCCAATCACGACTCATGTAAAAGCTTTTGCGGATATTGGTGCCGACGTTGAAGTCAAAGGTGATTTCCAGGAACTCATCTTGAAAAAAATTGTTTCAAAAAGAATCACTCTAAGCGAAGCCTCGGTTACCGGAACGGCCAACGCCATCCTCTCCGCCGTTTTGGAAAAAGATTCTCCGCACGTTTTGGAAATTTACAACGCCGGTTGCGAAACTTACATCCAACAACTTTGCAAAATGTTGAACAATATGGGCGCTAAAATTTCTGGAGCGGGTACGAACCTAATCATCATTGAATCAGTCAAAAAATTAAATGCCACAAACCACACGCTTTTGCCTGACATGCTCGAGATTGTCAGTTTGATCGTGCTTGGAGTTGTTTGTGGCGAGGGAATTTTTATCGAAGGCGCAAAGAGAGAACACATCGGTGAAATTACAAGTATCGTTTTGAAAAAACTTGGTGTATGTATCGAAGAGCGAGAAGAAGGTTTCTTCGTGCCTGAACACAAAGAGTACGAAATTCAAAAACCAAAAACGGCTGGAAAAAATATCCGCATAATTTATGACGACAAATGGCCAGGACTTTCACCAGATCACATTAGTAGTCTCATCGTACTTTGTGTTTATGCCAAAGGCATGGTCACGATTCGTCAGCGGATGTTTGATCGACGACTTTTGTTCTGTGATGTTTTGAACACCATGGGTGCCGAGATCGTCATGTCGCATCATCAGGAAGTTACAGTCGTGGGTAATAATCGAAGTCGGAAATTAGTAGGGCTTGAAATGGCTTCGCCAGATATTCGCGCCGGCATGGCGCTTCTCATCGCCGCGCTTTCGGCCAATGGCACCAGTGTGATTCAAAACGCTCATCAAATAAATCGCGGTTACGAAAATATTGTTGAGAGACTTAGATCTGTCGGCGCAGATATCGAAGCTTCATAACATGCTTGAGATTTTAGAGAATATCGAATTAAAAAATTATACAACCTTTAAAGTGGGTGGCAAAGCCAGGTTTTTTGTCAGACTAAAAAATAAATCAGAAATTCTCGAGATGGTTAAGTTTGCCAAGGAAAATTCAATCGCTATTTTTATATTGGGAGGAGGGTCAAACATTATAGTTTCTGACAAGGATCTAAATATTTTGGTAATAAAAAATGAAATTCTAGGACGAGAGATTTTAAGTGAAGATGATTCTGAGGTTATCGTTTCGGTTGGTGCGGGCGAGAATTGGGATGAGTTTACGGGTTTTTGTGTCGAGCGCGGGTTCAGTGGCATTGAAGCTTTGTCGGCCATTCCTGGTACAGTTGGTGGCGCGCCAATTCAAAACATTGGGGCTTACGGAGCAGAAGCCGGTAACACGATTGAGTCCGTTTTGGTATATAACACCGAAAAAGAAGATTTTGAAACTTTATCAAATTTGGATTGTAAATTTTCATATCGCGACAGTGTCTTTAAAAAGTTTCCCGGAAAATTTATTGTGCTCGAAGTTGTTTTTAAACTATATAAAAATCAAGAGGTTGTGGTACCAAACTATCCGGGCGTTATGGAGAAACTCTTGGAAAAAAACATTTTAAATCCAAAACTAGCTGATGTTCGTCAGATTATTACCGAAATTCGCGCGAATAAACTTCCAGATCCCAAGCTAATTCCAAATGTCGGTTCGTTTTTTAAGAACCCGATAGTTTCTAGAGAGACTTTTGAAGGCCTTCGATCAAAATTTCCAAGCATTAAATATTTCGAAGCGGGGATAGATTTCAAAATCCCAGCTGGTTGGCTTATCGAAACCGCTGGTCTAAAGGGTGCGGACCTGGGAAAAGTTCGAACTTATCAAAACAACGCTTTGGTTTTGGTAAACAACGGTGAGGCGAACACGGAGGATGTCTTGGTGGCCCAAGAAAAAATTACATCTATTATAGAAGACAAATTCGGTATAAAATTAGAACGGGAACCCATTTTAGTCGATTGATATGAAATTAAATGACGTTTTAAAAAATATCCAAACCTTTGAAATTGTTGGCTCGACGAATGTCGAGGTAAAACATTTGTCTATTGATTCTCGAAATATAAAGCCCGGAGGCCTTTTTTTTGCTGTGTCGGGAACAAAAGTTGATGGACATGCCTTCATCGACACGGCCATCGAATTTGGCGCCAAGACAATTGTTTGTGAAAAATTGCCAGAGAATTTAAATTCGGAAGTTGTTTATGTCCGAGTTGCAAATACAAGCGAGATTATTGGACTCATGGCCAAAAACTTTTTTGGAAATAACGATCTTAATATGAAAATCGTTGGTGTTACAGGTACGAACGGTAAGACTACGATTGCGACCATGCTTTATCAACTTTTCACGAGTCTGGGATATAAAACGGGACTTCTTTCGACAGTTGAAAATATTATTGGTGGCGAGGTCCTCACGGCAACGCACACGACTGGGGACGCAATTCAAATCCAAGAAAATTTGGCCAAGATGCGTGAAATTGATACCGAGTATTGTTTTATGGAAGTCAGTTCTCATGCTGTTGATCAGAAAAGAATCGCCGGGATTGATTTTACGGGAGGAATTTTTACAAATCTGACTCAGGATCATCTCGACTATCACCAGACGCTCGATGATTATGCCAAAGCCAAGAAAGCATTTTTTGATGGACTCCCCGATCAAGCTTTTGCGCTCTATAATTCTGATGACAATCGGGGAAGTTTTATGGTTGCTGACACTCGCGCCAAAAAACTTTCTTACGGACACACGGCAGCTGACTTTGTTTTTACAACGAAGAAGTCTTCAGCCGAGGGCTTGGAGGTTGTAATAAATGACATGGCCGTTAAAACACCGCTTGTGGGAGAATTTAATGCATACAATGTTGCGGCAATATTTGCTGCAGCCACGACACTTGGCGCCAAAACCGAAGACGTCGTCTCTGGAATTGCCAAACTTCGTGGTGCGCGCGGTCGCATGGAAAAAGTCGTCGGCAAGTCTGGAGTTTTTGGAGTCGTTGATTATGCGCACACGCCCGATGCTTTGGAAAACGCTCTAAAGACAATAAATGGTTTCAAAACAGAAAAAGTCGTCACTGTTTTTGGCGCGGGTGGAGATAGAGACAAAACCAAGAGACCTTTGATGGGCGAGATCGCTGCGCGACTTGGAGATTACACTATAGTTACGTCAGATAATCCAAGAAATGAAAATCCGGAAGATATCATCGCCGACATTCTCGTTGGAATAAAAGACAAGACCAATGTTGAAACAATTCTAGATCGTCGCGAAGCGATCAGGCGAGCGGTTGAGATTGCGAAACCAGGCGATATAATTTTGGTTGCCGGTAAAGGGCACGAAGATTATCAAGATATTGCCGGAGCTAAAAGTCATTTTTCCGATATTGAAATTTTAAAAGAATTTTTATCATGAGTGATTGGCAAGAATTTCTAAAAAATAAGCGTGTGACCGTCATGGGTCTCGGACTTTTGGGTCGGGGGATCAATGACGTGAAATTTTTGTCGAAATACTGCGCAGAAGTTTTGGTTACGGATTTGAAAACTCCCGTAGAACTCAGTTCTGCTCTCGAAGAAATAAAAGATTGTCAAAACATACAACTTGTTTTGGGTGAGCATCGACTTGAAGACTTTGAAAATAGAGATTTTATTTTGAAAGCAGCCGGTGTGCCAATTGATTCGCCTTTTATTGCGCATGCGAAATCTTTCAACACTCCAGTTTATATGGACGAAGCACTTTTTGTGAAGTTGGCGCCGGGAATTTTTACGATTGGCGTTACTGGTACGCGCGGCAAAACTACGACTACCATGATGATCGAAAAAATCCTCTCTGACGCAGGGAAGCCACTTTTACTTGGCGGTAATATTCGTGGTACGGCAACACTCCCACTTCTCGAAAGTTTTAAGCCTGGCGACATTGTGTTGATGGAGCTTTCATCTTGGCAGTTGCAGGGCTTTGGAGATCTCGGTATGAGTCCTCACATTTCGGTATTTACAAATTTTTATGACGATCATTTAAATTATTACAAGAATGACAAGAATTTGTATTTTGCTGACAAGGCTCTGATTTATAAAAATCAAACCTCGGAAGACTCTCTCGTTTTCGGTACGGATATTCCAGAAAACTTCAAAAAAGAAGTAAGGGCTTCAGCTTCAACAAAGTTTGAAATTTCTAGAAATGATTTTCCGGAAGATTTAGATTTACAAATTCCGGGCGAACACAACAAAATAAACGCTGCGTTTGCTATCAAGGTTGGAGAATTGATGGGTATCGACAAAGATTCTATAAAAAACTCTTTGAAAAATTTCTCGGGTGTTTCAGGAAGGCTTGAACTTGCGCGCGTGTTTAATGATATTAAAATTTACAACGACACGACAGCCACGACTCCGGTGGCAACCATCAATGCCATAAACGCGCTTCATGTAAAAGACAAAAACCTAATACTCATTATGGGTGGCGCGGATAAAAAACTTATCATGGATGAACTTTTCCCGGTTATCAAAGAAAAAGTTTCAAAAGTTGTTCTTTTGCCTGGAACTGGAACCGACCTTATTAAAGACAAAATCGAAAATCCGGTGATAGTTTCTAATATGAAAGAAGCGGTTTCAAAAGCTATCGAAAATGCAAAAGAGGATGATACTATAGTTCTGTCTCCGGCGTTTGCTTCGTTTGGGCTTTTCAAAAACGAATTCGACCGGGGAGATCAGTTTGACGCGGCGGTTAAAGATTTATGATAGAAAATTTCGATAAATTTAAAAACGTTCACTTCATCGGCGTTGGCGGAATCGGTATTTCGGCCGTGGCGCAAATGTTTTTGGGCGAAGGTAAAAAAGTTTCCGGATCAGATATCAGTGAATCGATGGTCACAGAAACGTTGCGAGATTTGGGTGGAGAAATTTACATTGGCGCATCGACTGAAAATATTTCTCCAGACACTGATTTAGTTGTCTATACGATTGCAATCGCCGATGACAACCCGGAAATGCTCGAAGCCAAGAAAAGAAACTTGCCAATCATTTCATACCCCGAAACTCTCGCCGTAATTTCAAAAAATAAAAAAACTATTGCCGTCACTGGCACACACGGCAAGACGACCACAACTTCGATGATTGCAAAGGCAATGAAAGATCTGGGATTTGACCCAACGGTCATTGTCGGAAGTTTCTTGAAAGAATGGAAAAGCAATTTCTTGCCCGGTAAAAGCGAATACTTCGTTGTCGAAGGATGCGAGTATCGTCGGTCTTTTCTAAATCTTCATCCGTATATTTTGGTTATCAATAATATCGAGGCGGATCATTTGGACTACTATAAAGATTTGACCGATATCAAAAATGCTTTCAGGGAACTTGCCGAGCGTGTGCCGACGGATGGTTTTGTCGTCACCGATACTTCGAGCGAAGCTGTGCGAGAAGTTATCTCGGGCCTCACTTGTCAGGTGGTTAATTACAAAGATTTTGATCTGTCAGACTTCACACTGGAAAAAATGCCGGGTGAGCACAACCTAAACAATGCTAAAGTCGCTTTTTCAATTATCAAAATTTTGGGAGGCCGTTTAGAAGACACAAAAAACTCTTTGCAAAGTTTTGGCGGGGTGTGGAGACGTTTCGAATACAAAGGCAAAACTAAAACCGGCGCCGAAGTTTACGATGACTACGCACATCATCCGACCGAGATCAAAGCATTTTTCTCTGGCGCGAAGGAAAAATTCTCCGACAAGAAAATTTTGGCTGTATTTCAACCACACATGATGTCTCGGACCAAAGATTTTCTAAACGAGTTCGCCGAATCTTTGTCAGGATTTGATAAAGTTTTGATTTTGCCGATTTTCAAAGCACGCGACGAAGAAGAGCAAGACATTTCTTCACAAAATTTGGTAGACGAGATAAATAAATTCAAAAATGTGGCTGACGTTGTAGAAAATTTTGACGAAGTTAAGAAAGTCGTAGGTGATACGACAGATGAAAATTGGGTCATCGCGACGATTGGGGCGGGCAAGACAAATTTATTGGCTGAAGAATTGGTTATATGACATTAGAAGAGCTTTACAAAATATTTTCGCAAAAGTCGTTAAATATTTCGACAGACACTAGGAAAATTTCTCCGGGCGATATTTTTTTCGCCCTCAAGGGGGATAATTTTGATGGAAACAAATTTGTAAATGAAGCACTGGAAAAAGGTGCGAGTTTTGTTATCTCGGAAAATTCTGATATGCCGATGGATAGAGGGGTGTTCGTGCCTGACTCGACGAAAGCTTTGCAAGATTTTGCCCGACTTCATCGAAATGATTTACAAATCCCAATCATTGCAATCACCGGAAGTAACGGCAAGACAACAACCAAAGAACTCGTCCGAGTTGTCCTTGAGAAAAAATATAAAGTTTTGGCTAGTCCAGCGTCTTTTAACAATCACATTGGCGTACCACTAACTATCTTGTCGATAAAACCAGATCATCAGATTGCAGTTCTTGAGATGGGCGATAATCACGAGGGAGAAATAAAAATGCTTTGCGAAATTGCTCGACCGACGCACGGACTCATCACAAACATTGGTCGTGATCATATTGGAGAGGCTGGGGGATTCGAAGCGAATGTTCGCGCCAAGCTCGAGCTATATGAATTTTTCAAAAATTCTGGCGCCAAAAACTTTTTAAATACTGGCGATGAACGATTGGTCTCTAATTCGCGCGAATTGGAGAATATAAATTACGTCGATGGGCGAGTAGTTGAGTCGAACGATTATTTAGTTGCCGAAATCGAAGGGCAAACTATAAAAACTAAAATTGTTGGCGATTATAACCTCGAAAACATCCGCGCAGCGTGGACGCTTGGAAAACATTTTGAAGTTACTGTCGAAGATATAATTTCGGCGCTCGAAAATTACGAGCCGAAAAATAATCGCTCGCAAAAAGTTTTGACTGACAAGAATGAAATAATTCTCGATGCTTACAATGCCAATCCAGATAGTATGAAGTTGGCGCTCGAAAATTTTGCCAAAATTCGATCTGACAAAAAGAAAATCGTAATTCTGGGCGACATGTTTGAGCTTGGAAGTTTTGCTCCCGAAGAACACCAAAAAGTTTTGGATCTCGTCGCAAGTTTCGACGTGGAATCATACTTTGCCGGCGAAGAATTCTTTAAACTAAAAAAAGACGAAAATATTTTTAAAACTACAGACGAACTTATCGAGCATTTAAAACAAAACAAAATTGAAAACCGTTTAATTCTCATCAAAGGATCGCGAGGAATGGCGATGGAAAAGGTCTATAAAGAAAATCTGCTGTAAAAAAAGAAACCGCCCGAAGGCCAGACGGCTCTTCAGGCGGTTGGAATTCAGATTTCTGGCTCTGTGTCGATGACTCTGATCCAGCGTTTGACCATCAGTCTTTCCAGTGCAGTGGTATTGTTTGGACTTAGCCACATACCCTTGCAATGAGGACATCGATCAACGACCATGTCGGTTCGTCCGATCACTCCTTTTATCAAGAGCGTGCCGTCAGTCGGGCACATAAGCGGAGGATCATTCTTTGCCTCGTCAGCGGCTTCTTGGGTCCACTTATTCTGATGGCGACGCCAATCACAGTCTTCACATAACGGTACACCTGTCTTGTCGCGGTGGCTTGTCTTCTTGTGACAATCAGCGCATTGACGCCGACATTTCCATGGCCAAGGCCACAATAAAGTTCCGGCGACAGTGATTACCCCAACTACCAAGATCCCTGATCCCTGGATGAAAAGTTGGTGGCTGGTGATCTCGGTGGAATTAATGTCAGGGTTATCGAGCGTCATTGTTATTAGTCCCAAGAATATGACGAGTACTCCGACCAAGAGAACGACTACTCTGTTCATTGCTGTTTTTTTGAATGAGCTCGTGCTCGGTTTGTTGTGCAGTTACTTTGGAAACAATGACATATTAAATATTTAAAGTCAAGGGTATTTAGCCCTGGCCTAAAAATGCTATACTCCTTTCACCCCCACACCTACTTTTTGATTATTTTTCAAATGCACCAGCGGTGCGATCAAAAAGTAGGTGTGGGGGCACGCTATGGCATTTTTTTCTAAGAAAATTGGAGTTGATTTGGGTACGGCCAATATATTGGTCTATGTTCCGGGCAAAGGCGTTGTTTTAAACGAGCCTTCTGTTGTGGCTGTGTCTGAACAAGATAATCGCATTTTGGCTATCGGTGACGCCGCCAAACAAATGATTGGTCGTACACCAGAAAACATCGTGGCGCATCGCCCGATGAAAGACGGCGTGATTGCTGACTATCGTATGACAGAAGCAATGCTTAAATATTTTATCGGTCGGGCAATGGGAAGTTTTTCTCTTTGGAAACCGGACGTAATGGTTTCGGTTCCAGCTGGTGTTACTTCGACCGAGCGTCGTGCAGTGGTAGAAGCCACGATAAAAGCTGGCGCCAAAAATGCTTACATCGTCAAAGAACCAATTCTCGCCGCTATCGGTGCGGGGATTCCGATATACGAATCCAAAGGTCACATGATTGTTGACATTGGTGGTGGAACAACTGACGTAGCCGTGATTTGTCTCGGTGGAATCGTGGCTTGTACTTCGGTCAAAGTCGCTGGCGACAAGATCGACTCGGCGATTGCCGACTTCATCAAGAAAACTTTTAACCTAGCGATTGGTGATAGAACAGCCGAACAAGTTAAAATAAAAATTGGTTCAGCCGTAACTATGGAAGAGCCATTACTTGCGACAATCAAAGGTCGCGACTTCGTCCAAGGACTTCCACGCACAGCCCAAGTTTCGACAAACGACATCGTGAAAGCCATCGACAAAGAACTTCGCGCAATCATTCGCGCCATCAAAGATGTTTTGCAAGAAACTCCACCCGAACTTGCCTCGGACATCATCGATCAAGGTATAATTCTGACAGGTGGATCATCGCTTCTGCGAAATTTGCCGGAACT
>CAZSFS010000015.1:0-7780 GCA_964606255.1 uncultured Candidatus Saccharibacteria bacterium
GCGAGCGAGCTCGAAGATGATTTTGGGGCCGACGAGGGCAAAGAACTAAATCCAGATGATTTTCTAGACGATGACTTGACCGACGACGATGATACGGACGACCTAGACGATGATGATGAAGCCAGTTATAACCCTTTGGAAGACTACAAGTCAGACGAATGGGCATAAAACAAAAAGACCGCACAAATCTCGTGCGGCTTTTTGTTTGACAAACCAGTAATTGTCTTGTAGTGTTTATTTAACCACCAAAGCACAAATCCTGATGGATCCTGAAAAAACCCTCCTTCAAATCTCCAACTGGAAGGCCACCAGACAATGTATGGTCACCGGAGGCATTCTCTGGCTAGAGACAACGCCGAGCGGACAAAAGGAATCGACCTCAAAGACCCAGAACGCTCCATTTAAATACCTCTTGAGGATACGTGGACGTGAAGTAGAGACAGAAACGCGCGAAGGAATAACCTGGTTCAAGATCGTACTCAACAAAGAAGAGCTTGGTCTTGAGCCAGAGACAATACTCGGCAGGGTCTTGAAATGGCAGGTCGACGTCGTACCTCAAGATCAGAAGTAGCTCCAAAGAAGCATCAAGGGCTGTCGAAAGACAGCCCTTGGGTTTTTATTTGATCGATATTTTCACAAACCTACGCTTTCCTACTTTTAGTATTTGTGTTTGTGTAATTTCAATATCGGAATTTATTTTTTCTTCTGTTTCAGCGTTTTTGATCGCGCCGGCCGATAGAAGTCTAGCGAATTCTGAATTTGATTCTACGATTTTATTTTCTACCAAAACCGCCTTCAATTTTGTTCCTAGTACAACAACAATTTCTTCAACATCTGTCGGAATTCCGCCCTTGGAAAAAGTTTCTTCCCAAACCTCCAGAGCTTTATCGGCGGCTTTTTCCGAGTGATACATCATCACGATCGTTTTTGCCAAAATCATTTTAATATTTTTAGGATTCTCACCCGCGGCAAGTTTGTTTTTGTAGTCCGAAACAGTCGCAAGCGGTACGCGCGTCAAAAGTTCGAAGTAGCGAATAATAAATTCGTCCTTCATCGACATAATTTTACCGAACATGTCGTCGGCGGAATCGAGAAAGTTGATGGTGTTTCCCCAGCTCGAAGACATTTTTCTACCATCCAAACCTTCGACGAGTGGATTCATGAGAATATTTTGTGGAGTTTGGCCGAAGTGTTTCTGCATATCGCGTCCAGAGAGTAAGTTAAATTTCTGATCCGTGCCCCCTAGCTCCACGTCTGCTCGAACCGCCACAGAGTCATATCCTTGCATGAGCGGGTAAAGCACCTCTCTAAGAGAAACCCTTTTACCTTCGTCTAGTCGCCGACGAATGTTGTCGCGTGAAGAAAATTGGTTGATCGAAAACAAATTGGCTTGTTCGCAAATATCCAGATAATTGAGTTTTTTTAACCACTTACTATTGAACTTGAACTCGGACTTACGAACGTCGATTATTTTTCCAATTTGATTTTTATAATTCTTTAAATTGTCTTTGATGGTCTTTGAAGTAAGCATTGGTCTTTCGGCGTCTTTGTCGGATGTATCGCCAATGACTCCGGTAAAGTCCCCAACAATAAAAACGATTTGGTGGCCCAAGTTTTGGAAATCACGAAGCTTTAGAAGTGGAATTGAACGGCCCAAGTGAATGTTTGGACTTGTTGGATCAATCCCGAGTTTTATGCGCAGTTTTTTGCCCGAAAGAAGTTTTTCTTTTAGATCTTTAAAGTCAATAATCTCCTCAACCCCCCGCGTCAGTAATTCATCGATTTTTCGTTCGTCTGTAGTTATCATCCTTAAATTTTATCACTTTATTGGGCTGAAATCAAAAACCTGCTAGTATTAAATCCATGGACAAACTAAAGAAATTTTTTCATCATCATAAACATTTTTTACTCAACACGGCGATCGTCGGAGGATCTATCGGTGTTGTTTTTTTGGGTTTTATTGTTATTTGGGTAACAACACTTAAGGTTCCAGACTTTAAATCTTTTGACGAACGTCGAATCGATAGTTCGACCAAGATTTACGACCGAACTGGCGAAATTGTTCTGTATGACATTCATCAAGACAAAAAAAGGACGATTATTCCGTTTGATCAAATGGGAGAAAAAATTGCCCAGGCAACGGTTGCGATTGAAGACGAGACTTTTTATACAAACAGTGGTGTTAGTTTGCGCTCTATCATCAGAGCAATTCTTGTGAACATTAGATCAGGAAGCTATTCTCAAGGTGGATCAACCATCACTCAACAAATTGTTAAAAATTCTCTCTTAACGACAGACAAAGCGATTTCTCGAAAAATCAAAGAAATTTTCTTGGCCCTAAAGGTTAATAAAGAAATGACGAAGGATGAGATTCTGGAAGTTTATCTAAACGACGCACCATATGGTGGAAGTATTTATGGTATTAGTGAGGCTTCTATGTCGTTCTTCGCAAAAAAACCAATAGATTTAACGATTGCCGAAGCGGCATATTTGGCTGCCATACCCCAGGCCCCGACACGTTATTCTCCTTACGGATCAAACGTTCCATTGCTAGAGGCTAGAAAAAATATCGTTTTAGATAAAATGGCGAAACTTGGTTTTATAACTCCAGAAGAACGTGATGCGGCCAAAATCGAGCTTGTAGAATTCCAGTCACAAGACAAGCTCGGTATAAAGGCGCCTCACTTTGTTTTTTACATCAAAGACTATTTGGAAGAAAAATATGGTGTTCAGGCGGTTGAATCGGGTGGGCTCAAAGTTATTTCAACCCTAGATTACGAACTTCAGGAAAAAGCGGAAGAAATTGTTTTAAAGAATGCGTTAGAAAACGACAAGGCTTGGGACGCTTCTAATGCCTCTCTTGTGGCGATCGATCCAAACACAGGACAAATTCTAACAATGGTCGGATCTCGTGATTACTTTGATAAAGAAATCGATGGAAAATTTAATATCGCCATAGCTAAACGCCAACCGGGTTCCTCTTTTAAGCCATTTATTTATGCTACAGCTTTTGCTAAAGGTTTTACTCCGAATTCAGTTTTGTTTGACGTGCCAACAGAATTTCAATCAACCTGCGACCCGTACGGACGTGCCAAAACTGGTTCTCAAGAAAATTGTTATAGCCCGGGAAACTACGATAACGCCTATATCGGACCCGTGAGTCTAAGAAACGCTTTAGCGCAATCACGAAACGTCCCGGCTGTACAACTTCTATATTTAACCAAAATCGCTGATTCACTAAAAACGGCAAAAAACATGGGTATTACAACCCTTCGCGATCCGAATACCTACGGCCTAACTCTTGTACTTGGAGGTGGGGAGGTTTCTCTTCTTGATATGACTTCGGCTTATGGAGTTTTTGCAACCGAGGGTGTCCGTTTCGAACCGCAAGCCGTCCTTCGTGTCGAAGACGCGACAGGAAAAGTTTTGGAAGAATTTTCACCAAAAGGTGGCCAACGTGTTTTGGATGAAAATGTCGCGAGACAGATTTCTGATGTCTTGTCTGACAACGTCGCAAGAACACCATTGTTTGGCGCCAATTCTTTTGCTTATTTCGGATCGACTTCTGTGGCTGGCAAAACAGGTACAACCAACAACAACAAAGACGCTTGGATGATGGGCTACACCCCAAACATCGCCGTCGGTGTGTGGTCAGGAAACAACGACAACACCCCGATGAAAAAAGGCTCTGCGATTTCCGGACGCCTTTGGCGAGAATTTATGGATGTGGCACTAAAGAAAATTCCGAAAGATTCTTTTAATTCTCCAGAAATAAACAATGATCCTAGCCTGAAACCAGTTTTGCGTGGAGTTTGGCAAGGAGGTGAGTCAGTTTTTATCGACACGATTTCTGGAAAACTTGCAACCGAATGGACTCCGGAAGAAACAAAAAAAGAACTTGTGCCTGGAAACATTCATTCAACACTTTATTGGATAGATCGAAACGACATTTTAGGACCTGCGCCCGGACCACAAACAAACCAACAGTACATTAATTGGGAAACAGCAACCCAAAACTGGTGGCAAGAAAACAAAAACAAATACAACCTTGTTGGCGACTCAGAAATTCCAAGCGGTTATGACAATGTTCACACTGAGGCAACCCAACCAGAAGTTTTGATTACAAACCCAGAGGCTGGTGAGACTTTTGACGCGACATCTACAGTAACTGTTGAAGTGGAATACGACACACATTACGACGTACGGTCAGTGGATTTGTTTGTAAACGACACTTATGTCGCGACTAAAAAGAATGCGCCGTTTAACTTCACCTTCTTCCCGAGAGATATTGAAAATATTGGCGATATTAACGAAATAAAAGTGATTCTCCGTGACGAAGTTTATAACAAAGCCGAAGCAACGGCAGAGTTTATTGTTGATATTTAAAAAATCTCCTTAATATTTTTCTTTGGGTATTTTTCTTGAACCGCTTTTAGTATTTCATCCTTATGGAGAGAAATTTCAACTTTCGTATACGGGTCTGTTTTGATATAGAGGGAACTATTTTTAAAAATTATCTTTTTCTTATCTATAGTAAAATTGGTTTTTTCTAAAACAATCTCGCAAACACCTTCACGAAAACTTTCATCACCTAATATCGCTTGTTTGAAGACGTTCAGGGCTTGTGAGATATTTAGTGTCATAATTTTCTCTTAACGGTTCATTGGCATTATTAGATACAAGAAACTTTTATCCCCGTTTCCTTTTATAACCATTGGTCGGTTTACTTCGTTTGTTTCTAAAACAATAGAATCTTCATTTATAGACTGGAAGCAGTCTAAAATATATTTATAGTTAAGGTTCATCTCAATGGCCGCACCTTCGAGGGCTCCGTCAACGACGGTTTTGTTTTCTCCGACGTCTTTGTTTAAAGCATAAACCTCGAGTTTTTTAGTTTTTGGATCAATGATAAGTTTTATTTGATTAAACTTGTCTGAGAAAACATTAGAAAGCCTGATAGCCTCTATAAAATCTTTTTTAATAAGCACGGCGCGAGTTTTGAATTCTTTTGGCACAATTTGACGGTAGTCTGGAAAAGATCCGTTTATAAGCCTTGAAGTTAGGTAAAACCCCGGACTAATAAAAGAAATCTGGTTTTTATTGTAGTAGACCTTCATTTCCCCTTTTGTGTCAGTGAGAAGTTTTATGATTTCCAAAACATTTTTAAACGGGATGATTAATCCTTCTATTTCTGTTGGTTTTTTGGTTCTAATGCTTTTCTCGGCCAGACGAAACGAATCAGTCGAAACAAAAAACATATTGTTTTCTTGTGAATAAACGTAAACGCTTGATATTTCTGGTTTAATATCGCTTGTGGCAGAACTATAAAACACAGCCTTTATACCTTCTATAAATTTTTCTGTCTCTATTTCAAAAGAAGACCCTTCAACTAATGGAATCGTTGGAAAATCCTCAGAAGAGATACTTTTAATGGTAATAGCTGTCTTTTTATTGTTTAAAAAGAGGTTTTCATTTGTTTTCTCGAGCCGAATGGTTTTATCTGCTGTGTTTAGATTCATTAGCGTGTTGTTTATTACCTCTCCAGAAACAACAACCTCCCCCTCAACTTCGATTTTAGCTGGAAGCTCTATTTCTAAACCAAGAGAGAGGTTTGTCGATCTAATTTTCAAACTATTACCAGAAGCAGTAAATAAAATTGATCTGAGGCTTTCCAGAGAAGAAGTTTTACCAACGATCTTTTCTGCTTTGCTTACTGCGTCTTTTAGTTTTTCTACAGAACATTCTATTTTCATGTTTTTCTTTTTATTACTCTTTAAAACTTACTATTATTATTAGTCCTGTTGATAATGTGTATAAGTCTTATAAACCCTTTTAAAATCTAACCAAACCACTAAATCCTGTTGTGTAAAAGTTTTTAATTACTCTCTTTAACTCTTAACCTCTAACCTTAAACAACAATTCTTTAAAGTTACTATTTTTTATTCCACAGGAATTTCCACCGACTTTTAAAGAACTTATCAACATCATTTAAACATCGTTCGGATCTGTTCAAGATCGCGAACAAGTTTTTGATCCTCTTTCAGGTCGTTTTTAATCTTCAGACAAGAGTGAATAACGGTTGTGTGGTCTTTTCCACCAAGTTTTTGGCCAATAAGAGGATAAGAGATATTAAAATCTTCTCGAAGAATATACATAATCAACTGTCGAGCTCTAACAATCTCCTTTCGGCGAGTTTTTTCGTAAATGTTTTCCTCCTCAACCTCGTAGAAGTCACTAATTGTCTTAACGACATTCTGAATCGAGACATTTTTACCCGGCTTGATGTTGTTTTTTATCAATTTTTTAACCTCCATCACCGACAAATCTCTTTTTTTAAGCTGAATCTGGCAAATTACCGTATTTAGACTACCCTCAAGCTCTCGAACACTTCCAGAAATAGCTGTAGCAATATACTCAATCACCTCAGAAGACAAACTAAGGCCGTTTTCGTCGAGTTTTGAGCGGATAATCGCGGTCCTGGACTCAATATCTGGTTCTGTTATGTCTACAATCATTCCCTGACCAAAACGGGTTCGTAGACGGTCTTCAAGGCCAATGATTTGATTTGGGTGTTTATCAGAAGAAAAGATAATTTGCTTTTGGGTCTCATGTAGGGTGTTAAAGAGGTGAAAAAGTTCTTCCTGGGTCTTTTCTTTGTTGGAAATAAACTGGACGTCGTCCATGATCAAAACATCGTATTTTCGGTATTTTTGCTTGAACTCGTTTGGTTTATTGTTTCGAAGGGCGTTTACATAATCGATAGCAAACTTCTCGAGAGGAATGTAGTGGATTTGCTTGTTTGGAAACTTTTCTTTTATGGCATTTCCTATTGCTTGGATAAGGTGGGTTTTACCAAGACCTGTTGGTCCGTAGATGAAAAACGGATTGTAATTGTGTCCAGGGTTCTTGATTATGGATTGAGCGGCGGCGTGGGCAAGCTCGTTGAAAGACCCAACCACAAAAGAATCGAAAGTGTATCGAGGATTTAGGTTGTCTTTTTTATCGACGTACAGGTTTTTAAGTGGAAGTTCGTTAACAATAAAATTATCTCCCCCGCCTACATCTCCATCAGGTTTTTTGTTTGAAAGTTTAGAAATTATAAACTCAACACTTCGGATTCCTTCGGAATAGTTTCGCAAAAGGCCCAAAATCGTTGTTTTGTGCTTGGTATTTAGCCAATCTTTAACGAATTCGTTCGGGACACTTATGTAGGCAGTACCGTTTTCTTGCTTAGAGAGGTTGGTGTTTTTAAACCAGGTGACAAAATTGGCTCTGGAAAGAGATGATTCGATCTCATCTAAACAACTTTCCCAAATTTGTTTGTTATCAACCATGATTTAATTTTTATAAAGATTAATGTTTGGAATTATAATCTATTTTTAGAAACTGTGGATAATTCAAAAATTGTTAACAACCTGTGAATTACTGTGGAAAAGTTTTTGTGATTAGAATTATACACGACTAATATTTGTACGCACAATATTTCTGCACCAGACATTGATTTATTTTTATGTCTAGTATATACTTCCCCACATGTCACGAACATACAACCCAAAAAAGAAAAAAAGAGCCAAAACTCACGGTTTCCGCGCTCGTTCAAAGACCACCTCTGGTAAAAAGGTCTTGCTCGCTCGTCGCCGTAAAGGACGCAAGAAACTAACTGTTTCAAAAAAGCGCCGAAAGTAATCTATATGATCCCGAAGACTTCAAGAATAAATCGGGAAGATTTCGAAAAGATAATGAAAAAGGGTGGGTTTTTAAACTCGCCCTTTTTCACACT
>CAZSFS010000015.1:7880-9270 GCA_964606255.1 uncultured Candidatus Saccharibacteria bacterium
ATGAAATATATAGCTATTTTACTGATTTGGCTCTATCAACACACCCTTTCTCTCCTTTTCCAACTTTTGGGCTTAAATTGCCGGTTTTACCCAACCTGTTCACAGTATTCACGGGAAGCATTCCAAAAACATGGATTTTTCAAGGGTTTTTGGCTTTCAGCCCGCCGAATATCTCGCTGTCACCCCTGGGGCGGATCTGGAGTAGACGGTGTTCCTGAATAAACTTTGAGATCGGCCGTTTTTGATATAGAATCGAGGAATGTTTAAGACCATTTTTATTGAGCCTCTCTATAACTTGTTGGTTTTCTTGGTAAATGTCGTGCCTTGGCACGATGTCGGCCTCGCCATTATCGTTCTTACTCTCCTCGTCAAATTTATCCTTGCCCCGCTTCACAAAAAGGCTATTGTCGGGCAGTTTCAAATGAAGGCCCTCGAACCAAAACTTCGAGAAATTAAGAAACAGTATCCCGATAAACAAGTTCAGGCCGCCAAAACATTTGAACTTTACAAAGAACACAAAATCTCCCCTCTTGCTGGTTGTTTGCCAATACTTATACAACTTCCAATCATCTTGGCGCTCTATCGAGTTTTCTTGGGCGGCTTTAGTTTTGATACATTGCCACTTTATGGATTTATTACTCATCCCGAAACAATTAGAATTTCATTTCTGGGGCTAGTTGATCTGACCCAGAAATCAATCCTCTTTGCTGCGATCGCTGGTGTCACCCAATACCTTCAGGTTCATTTCTCCGCGCAACGTACGCCCGTCGCCGATCCAAACGATAAATCTTTACAAGCCAACATGACAAACATGATGAGTAAGCAAATGAAATATTTCTTACCTGTGTTTGTTGCCATAATCTCATACCAAATTTCTGCTGCGATTGCTCTGTACTGGTCGGTCAACAATGTTTTCACCACTGTTCAGGAATACTTGATTCACAAAAAGATGGACAAACGTAACCAGGCCGTCGTCGTAAACAAGAATTAAAACACAATGGAATCTGATTTGAAAAAATTAATAGAAGAATTTATTCAAGCCTCAGGTTTCACGTTTAATAATCTCGACATTAAACTCGACAACGACTCGGGTTCTTACTGGATCTCTATTACTTCGAACGATTCTCGAAACCTAATTGGTCAAAATGGTGACAACATTCAAGCGCTCAATCATCTCGTTAAAAGAATGCTTGAAACGAAACATAAAGAAAATACCCCACGCATAACCATAGACATAAACGATTATCAAAAAGCTCACGTCGATAAAATTAAAACAACCGCGCATATGATGGCTGAACGCGCTCGATTTTTCAAAAGCAAAATCGAACTTGAGCCGATGAATGCTTACGAGCGTCGCATTGTGCATGACTTTGTCTCAAAGCACGACGAC
>CAZSFS010000016.1:0-2649 GCA_964606255.1 uncultured Candidatus Saccharibacteria bacterium
TTTTAACACAAAATACCTAATCATATCTCTTGGAATATTGATATTTTTGTGTAAACTGTTGTCGAATCAACTTTGCTCCTTGCCACAACCAACCCCCAACCGCCATGGAAGTTCTCACAAATCTCCTGCCCGTCTTTTTTGCGATCGGCTACATACTGATCGCACTCGAACACCCGGTTCGACTCAACAAAGCCGCACCGGCATTGCTCACCGGATTCTTTATCTGGGCGATATTGTTCCTAATCCTGGGACAACACGACGCCACCGACCACCTAAGTCATCACGTCGGTGAAGTCGCTCCGATTCTGATTTTCCTAATGAGCGCCATGACAATAGTAGAGGTCATCGATCAACACGATGGATTTCAGATCATCACGAGACGCATCTCGACCGTAAATCGAGTGAAGCTCTATTGGGCACTTGCGTTCTTAACCTTCTTCTTGTCTGCCGCTCTCGACAACATGACAACAGCAATCGTCATGTCTGCGCTGCTCCGGAAGATGGTCAGGGACAAAGAAGATCTCTGGAAATTCGCTGGGCTCGTCATCATTGCCGCAAACGCTGGTGGTGCCTGGTCACCGATCGGCGATGTCACGACCATCATGTTGTGGATTGGAGGCCAAGTAACCACGACAAAGATCATGTCTGCGCTTTTCTTGCCGAGCGTGATGTGTCTGGTCGTTCCGCTCGCGATTCTCAGCTTCACTACTCGTGGAAACATCACAAGATTATCACGAGGCACGGCTGAAAAGGGATCGTTCGAAAACGGAAGTCTAGCCAAGGGCTCAGATGCTCTAAGTGGCTCCGAGAAGATTCTTGTCTTCTGGACAGGACTTCTTGCTTTGTTACTGGTACCAGTTTTGAAAGCCGCCACGGGTGTCCCGCCATACATCGGAATCATTGGGGGCTTGGGTGTGCTATGGGTTGTTACAGAATTCATCCATCGGCGTCACCCACTGTACAAAGAACAAGAAAGAGAGCGGCTTACGGTATCCTCGACAATAAGGAGGATCGACACCCCGAGCATTCTCTTCTTTCTCGGCATACTGCTCGCAGTTGCTGGTCTTCAGACCGGGGGACATCTCACAAGCCTGGCGACCTTTCTCGATAGTAGTGTGGGGAATCTATACGCGATAAACGGCATCATTGGAATGTTATCGGCAATCGTCGACAACGTTCCGCTCGTGGCTGCGGCCATGGGAATGTACCCGCTCGACGTATATCCTCCAGACCACACCTTCTGGGAACTCCTGGCGTTCTGTGCTGGTACCGGAGGAAGTATCCTCATCATCGGCTCAGCGGCAGGTGTCGCAGCCATGGGAATCCTCAATATTCCTTTTGGGTGGTATGTGAAGAGGATGAGTTTGCTCGCACTTTCTGGATACGTCGCCGGAATACTGACGTTCTGGCTACTGAACTGAACTTGGGCCCGCACCTATCAAGGTGCGGGCCCAGTCGTTTTTAATTTAAGTAATAAAATTTTCTAAAATTTATTATTGCGGCAAAACATCCGCGTTTTCAGTGCTTGTATTTTGTTCGCTCGAACTGTCAGGGTTAGCCAAAATTTCGTCGTTACCGCTTATTCTTTTAACGAGAACAACGATGGCAATGATTGCCAAAATAACAACAAGCCCAACAACAAAATTTTTCATCGATTTAAAAATTAATTTTTAACTTCGCAGGCCCGTGAGTTTGCGGACGGTTGCCATTTTCTTCTCAGCGAGCTTGCGCATTTTCTTTTCGCCTTTGGCCAAAATATTATACACCTTTTTCGGATTGGCTTGGAACTTGTCATAAACTTTTCGCATCGGCCCGAAGTATTCCAAAATTTTTGCCAAAAGTCGACCCTTGGCCTCGCCATAGCCCAAGCCCCCTTCTTCAAAGCCTTTTCTCATAGCTTCACGCTCCTCAGGAGTCGCGAGGAGTTTGTAGATTTTGTAAATATTATTTTCTTCAGCGACTTTTTTCTCGGCCGGAGTTTTGGAGTCGGTAACAATTCCCATAATGGCTTTCTCGATCTCAGCATCTGTGCCAAAAAGTGGAATGACATTACCGTAGCTTTTGGACATTTTCTGACCGTCGGTTCCTGGAACTATTTCAACCTCTTTGACCAAAAGTTCCTTTGGCGTCTTAAAAGTCTCACCAAATGTGTTGTTGAACTTATTCGCAATCTCTCGCGCCATTTCAATATGCTGAACCTGATCTTTTCCAACTGGCACAACTTCCCCGTCGTACATGAGAATATCCGCCGCCATGAGAACCGGATAATCAAAAGTTCCAACGTTTATTTCGGATTTTTTCGCTTGCGCATCTTTGAAAGCGTGCGCTCTCTCAAGCCACGGAACACTGACCAGACAATTAAAGATCCAAGTGAGTTCGGCGTGCTCAGGAAGCGTCGACTGACGATATAAAATGACGTTTTTAGGATTGAGACCGATTGCTAGATATGCGCAAACTAGATCAAAAGAAAGTTTCTGTAAATCCTCGCGACTGTGAATACTAGTGAGTGCGTGATAGTCGGCCAAAAAAATATGAACCTTGTAATCTTTTTGCAAATCAACAAATTGCTTCAGTGCGCCAAAATAATTTCCAATATGCAGGCGTCCGGTTGGCTTGGCACCCGAAACCAAAATCTTTTTTTCCATTCCA
>CAZSFS010000016.1:2749-7716 GCA_964606255.1 uncultured Candidatus Saccharibacteria bacterium
ATCGTTCAGGCCGAAACTTTCTATTCCGAAAAACATCGCATTATTTTCAAAGCGATGATCGATTTATTCTCAAAGAATGAACCAATCGATCTCCTCTCACTTTCAACTAGTCTAAAGAATCGCGGACAACTCGAACAAATTGGCGGACGAACATATCTCACAGATCTCACCAACTCTGTTCCCGCTTCAACCAATGTCAAACACTACGCGCGAATTGTTTACAAAAAGAACTTGATGCGACGACTCGTCGAAGCCGGTGAACATTTGGCAAATGTTGGATTCTCAGAATCTGATGCGCCGGTCGAAGACTTGATGGACGAAGCCGAGAAAAAAGTTTTTGCTATTACTGGAGACCCAAAAGGGCAAAATTTTGTCAGTTTGAAACAAAGTTTGCACGAAACTTGGGAACAACTAGAAAAACTTCACGACTCCAAAGAAAGTTTGGGTGGAGTCTCGACAGGATTCACAAGTCTCGACAATTTACTCGGTGGTCTTCATAAATCTGACCTCATTATTCTCGCGGCACGACCTTCCGTCGGTAAAACAACTCTCGCTCTCGACATTGCCAGAAACGCTGCTGTCAAAACAAATGTTCCGGTTGGAATTTTCTCTCTGGAAATGTCTGCTCAACAATTAACCCAAAGAATGCTTTCCGCCCAAGCGCATGTAGATGCTTGGAAACTTCGAACCGGAAAACTCACTGCCGAAACAGACTTCAGTAAAATTCGCGATGCCTTGAACGAACTTTCAAAAGCGCCAATTTATATCGACGATCAAGCTGGAAACTCTATCATTAAAATGAAGTCTGTCGCTCGTCGCTGGAAAACAGAGTTTGGTCTTGGTCTCATAGTCATCGACTACCTCCAGCTCATGAACACAAGTAAAAATTACGACTCGATGGTCAATCAAGTTACCGAAATTTCCCGATCCTTGAAAGGACTCGCTCGTGAACTAAACGTTCCAGTCTTGGCACTTTCTCAGCTTTCTCGTGCCGTCGAATCTCGCGGTGGTAAACCACGTCTTTCTGACCTACGCGACTCCGGTTCGATCGAACAAGATGCAGACGTTGTCATGTTTATTCACCGTGAAGACCGTTCGGGAACCAGAACTGATAGTGAATCGACTGGTATCGCCGAAATCTTGATCGAAAAACATCGAAATGGTCCGGTCGGTAAAGTCGATTTATATTTCGATGAGAAGAATTCAACATTCCTACCAATCGAGAAAAATTCCGATTATGGAAATATAGGAGCTGATGAAGCATTTGAAAGCTTTTAAAATATGAATAGCATTGAAACATTAGCCGAAATATTTGAAAAATTCCCCGGCGTCGGCAAACGCCAGGCCAAACGTTTTGTTTATTATTTGTTGCGCAAGAATCAAAATTTCAATCGTGATTTATCCAACGCAATTTCTCGTTTAAAAGAAAATATCCATCTCTGCCAAGAATCTTTTCAGTACTTTTACTCCGACGATCCAAAAGCCACCCTTTCGCCTATCGCCCGCGATCCGAATCGTGATCGCAGTATTCTTCTCGTTGTCGAAAAAGATTCTGACTTGGAAAATTTGGAATCAATGCATTTTTATCGCGGACTTTATTTTATTCTCGGTGGTTCGATTCCCGTATTGGCCAAAGACCCGGAAAATTTGATAAGAATAAACGAGTTAAAAAATATCATTGAGAAAAAAATTGGAGCCGGCGAGCTCAAAGAAATTATTCTAGGACTGTCAGTCAACCCTCAGGGCGAATACACTTTGGAATATCTAAAAGAAAAATTAGAAGACGTGGAGAAAAAAGGAATCAAAATTTCAATTCTCGGTCGCGGACTTTCGACAGGTACCGAACTCGAATACTCCGACAAAGAAACTTTCGAATCAGCATTTTCAAATCGTAAATAAAAAGTGCAAAGGCCCCTGGAACTCCAGGGGCCTTTTGCTGCGAGACGGGGCCCACTCATTTCCAGAACGGTGAACGACGATAGGCGAACCACTTCACTTCACGCACGAGGCCGTACATCAGCTTCTGAGTGCTGTCGACCCACACAAGCGCGCTATTATTTGAGAAAGAAATGTCCGGCGTACCATCTTTTCTCTTTCCAACATAACCACTGATGGGAAGTGCCTCACCGTTATCCAGAAAGAACAGGAACACGGTCGTGTCGGGTTCAGGAACGGCAATACTCACAAATCCGTCCTCTTGCTTGATGTCGAGCAAACGAATATCCATTCGCGGTCCAATATCGGATGAATCTTGGGCCTGGGCAGAAGTGAGGAAAGTGAAAACGAACGTCAGGAGGAAGATTGGGGTCTTCATGGCAATGGTGGTGTTTGTCACATAAAATACCATGAAATACTTGGTTGGTAAATAGAAAAAGAACCCCTCTCGGGGCCTTTTTCTTTATGCTATTTTTCCGATTTTTACTTTGATGAATGGCTGTCGGTGACCTCGTTTCTTAAAATAATTTGATTTAGCTCTATACTTTATAACGTCGATAGTTTTGTTTCGGCCGGCAGCTTCGAAAGTAGCTTCAACGGTCTTACCAGAAACAATCGGAGTCCCGACTTGAATTTTGTCACCATCGATAATAGCCATAACTTCGTCAAAAGTTACTTTGTCGCCTTTTTGGAAATCGCCCGAAAGCTTCTCGATCTTTAGGACATCGCCTTCAGCGACTTTATATTGCTTTCCGCCGGTTTTGATTACAGCAAATTTCATAACGCGAAGTATTCTATTATGAAATCAGGAAAATTGCAATACCCCCGAATTCCCCATGTTTTTGACGTATTTACGGACTTTCGGTGTTATAATTTCCCTGTGATTTCCAAATACAAATACAAAAATATCACTTGGATCGACATTGAATCCCCGACTCGGGGTGAGATCATGGACGTGATCGATGAATATAAACTACCAGACATCATGGCTGAAGAACTTGGAACATGCACTCTTCGTTCCAAAGTCGATTACTACAAAAAACTTGGCCTTATATACTTGGTACTTCATTTCCCGCTTATAACCGAAGGAGAAGAAGCCGATGAACAAGAAATCGATTTTGTTATTGGTCAAAATTTCCTCATTACTACTCGCTACGAGAAAATTGATCCTTTACATAATTTCTCCCGGATGTTTGACCGCGAAAGTTATCTCGATAAAACGAATATGGGCGAACATGCGGGAAACCTTTTTGTTCACATGATGCGCGAAATCTACAAGGACTCACTCGATAAGCTCGAAAACATCAACGATTCTTTAAAAATAATTGAAAAAGATATTTTCAAACAGAAAAAACAAGTCAGTGCTGTTACAACCATTTCCGAAACAAATCGTAAATATCTAAATTTCAAACAAGCGCTTCGTCATCATGGCGAGATTTTCAAATCTTTTGAAACCGCGTCAGTTGAACTGTTCGGTCAAAGTTTTTTCTATCTTCTCGGTACTGTTTCTTCCGAATATAATCGTGTCAAAAATACTCTCGAAGTTGGAAAAGAAATTCTCGATGATTTGCGCGACACCAACGACTCTCTTTTGACTACTCGCACAAATAACGTAATCGAAAGACTCACTATTATGACCTCGATACTCCTTCCAATTACACTTATTACCGGTATTTTCGGCATGAACACTTCTGATGAAATTCTATTTATTCGAAACACTGGTGACTTTTTACTAGTCTTGGTTCTAATGTTTGTTGTGGGACTTGCAATGGTGATCTACTTCAAAGGCAAGAGATGGCTTTAATTCGAAAAATAACAAATAGTGCGTAGTACGCAGAAAAAAGGTAAAATACGCGAATGCTAAAGATTTACAACACTCTAACTAAGAGAGAACAAGAATTTAAGCCCATTACCGAAGGCTCTGTCGGTATGTATTCATGCGGACCGACGGTTTACAACTATGCCCACATTGGAAACCTTCGCTCATACGTTTTCGCCGATATTTTGAAAAGAACTTTGAAATTTGAAGGACTCGAGGTCAAACACATCATGAATATTACAGATGTCGGACACCTCGTTTCTGACGGCGATGATGGTGATGATAAAATGACGAAAGCTCTGAAACGCGAAGATTTACCCATGACCATAGAATCCATGAAAACGCTTGCACTCAAATACGAACAAGCTTTTGTCGAAGATTTGAAGAAATTAAACATCCTTTTACCTGATGTTATGCCTCGCGCCACAGATCACATCGCCGAGGATATTGAAATAATTAAAAAATTGGAAGAAAAAGGTTTCGTCTACAAAACAAGTGACGGAATTTATTTCGACACTTCTAAAGACGCAAGTTATGGCGCGCTTGGTGGGCTGTCCGACGAGAACAAAGAACGTATCGAAACAAATTCGGAAAAGAAAAATCCTCGCGACTTTGCGCTTTGGAAATTCAACTCCGAAATGGGTTGGGACACTCCGTGGGGTCAAGGTTTCCCTGGTTGGCACATCGAGTGTTCTGGCATGTCGATGAAATATCTAGGCGAACATTTTGACATGCATACCGGCGGGATCGACCACATTCCAATTCATCACAACAACGAGATCGCCCAATCAGAAAATGCTACTGGCAAAAAATACGTAAACTTTTGGGTTCACAACAACTTTCTAAATATCGACAATGAAAAGATTTCAAAATCTTTGGGCAACGACGTTTACTTGAAAACTTTAGAAGAAAAAGGTTTCAGTCCAATCGAATATCGCTATTTCCTACTTCAGGCGAATTATCGAAGTTTGGTGAATTTTACTTGGGAATCTTTGGAAGCTTCGCAGAATGCTTTGAAGAAATTGAAAAATATTTTTCTAGATCTGGGGCCGGACATTGGCGCTGTAAGCGCTCACTACAAAAAAGCTTTCACTGAAAGTTTGGAAGATAATTTAAATACTCCAAAAGCTCTCGCCGTACTATGGGAACTCGTAAACGACAAAGAAACACTTCTGGCCGACAAACACGCAACACTTCTCGAATTCGACAAAGT
>CAZSFS010000016.1:7816-9084 GCA_964606255.1 uncultured Candidatus Saccharibacteria bacterium
TTTTCGATTAATTTCTTCTGCTCTTTTGAAAGACTGTCAGAGATTTCACTCTTTCTGGTGATTTATTATGCACATATGTTTAAACTTTATCACCGCCAATCATGCTCTTAATTTAAAATGCTTCCGAAGATCTTTGTCGTTTTCCAAATGCTCTGCGACAATGTACATTACTTCCTTACCAAACTTGAAATATGACTTCATCATTATGATTACTTCTTCACATTCGTAAGGATGAATCCAAATGCTTTTTTGATACTGAACAAATCCCAGTCTTTTTAAATGATGTCGTAATAAATTCCGAAGTGGTGTGCGTGTATTTTTGACATCAAAACTCACAATTCTCCATTTCCTGTCCCACTTCTTTGGTTTCTTAATCTGTAAATCTCCGAGCAAATATTTATCAATTTCTTTATTACCTTTTGCCGTAAGTGTTGCGAACTTTTTTCCGTCACGATTTACAAAATAAATATAACCTTGTTTTTGTAAAATAAAAATCTTTTTGTTTAGACTATATTTTCGTTCCTTATAACCCTTATCTTTTTCAAGAAATTTAATTACTTGTAACGCATTTGGCGCAATCAAAGCAACGCCAATAATACCTACGGTCAAAACTGATTTTAAGATTATTTCTTTATAATCTAGATTCTTTCTCGCTTTTTCCATCTTGGTGATTAAATTATAACATATGTTTTAATATAATCACCAATCAGGAGTTGGTATTTTTATTTACAATCCGGATTTTTGGAGATCTTCGATGAGACGTTTTTGTTCGCGAGTTAGAGAATCTGGGATTTCGACTTCGATGACGACGAGGAGGTCACCGTGTTGGAAGCGCGAAGCGGCGATGCCGGCGCCTTTGATGCGGAGAATTTTGCCGGTGTTTATGCCTTTTGGAATTTTTATTTTGATCGGGCCGTCAACACCTTCGACGTCATATGTCGCGCCGAGAAGTGCATCAGAAAGTTTGACTGACAAATTTGTGACAAGATGAATTCCCTCTTTACGCAAAGTTTTGTGAGATTCGACGTAAATTTTGAGAAGCAAATCTCCCGGCTGACCTGCCCGGTCAGGGCCGTCGTCGACCGATTCACCATAACCCTGAAGCTTCATCATCTGTCCTGATTCAATTCCAGCTGGGATTTTGATGCTGACTTCTTTTTTGTCTTTCTGTGCACTATCAGACGGAACTTTGATAGTCTTCTCGACTCCTTGGACGGATTCCTTAAACGTAATATTTAAACTCAAAACAATGTCCCTGCCGCGTTTGA
>CAZSFS010000017.1:0-5444 GCA_964606255.1 uncultured Candidatus Saccharibacteria bacterium
GCTACTGGATCTAATCAGATCTCAAACGGCGCCGCCGACGACGATGATACCGTTTCAATAACCGGCACTTTTGGTGATACGGGAACAATTACAATTGATATTATTACTGACGACCAGGTCTCTGTTTCGGCGACAGTTGCTCAATCAATTTCATTTTCAATTTCTGATAACACGGTTGGATTTGGTTCACTTTCAAGCTCAGGTCCAAGATTTGCTACTGGTGATACCTCCGGCTCGGGATCTGATTCGGCCGAAGCTCATAACTTGCAGGTTGGAACAAACGCCGCCAGTGGCTACACGGTTACTTATAATGGAGCCACGCTTACTTCTGGTCTAAATACTATTTCCGTAGCTTCTATTACGAACGACGCTGATGGTACATCTGGCACAGAACAGTTCGCCATCGCCGCTTCAACTGACGGAGACGCAACAATTGCTTCCGGATATGATCACAATGCTGTTGCTGGAAGTCGAGATTGGAATTTTGTTGCTTCTACCACAACAACTTTAGCTTCGGAAACAGTACCAACGGCAACTGAAACATTGAGCATGTTTTATCTAGCAAACATTTCAGCACTTACCGAAGCGGGGTCGTATGCCTCGACGATTACCTACAACGCGACTGCTAACTTTTAAAAAACTATGAGCGTGTTTTGGAAGAAAAGCCTAATGCTTCCGGTTCTATTCGTGTTCGTTTTTTTATTACCACAAAAAGCGAGCGCTCTTACTATTTCACCAGCGCGTTTTGAAATTGAAACCGATCCGGGCCAAGAGGTTCGAGGAGAAGTTTTGTTGATGAACGAACAGGCTGAAGCCAAGACTTTTTATTCAAGTTTTGAAAACTTTGAAGCTAATGGAGAAACTGGTACGCCAAACTTTGTTCCTGGTAAAGAGGGTTTGGCTAGCTGGATGTCGGCTGACAGTTCTGTGACTTTAAATCCTGGTGAAGAGAAAAGACTTTCTTTTACCATACGTGTGCCGTCTGACGCACGACCAGGAGGACACTTTGCCGCACTTTTCTGGGGCACCAATCCAACCACATCTTCGACAAACAATATTTCTGTTGGTGCGAGAATTGGTATGCTCGTACTTTTGCGTGTTTCGGGAGATGTTAAAGAAGAGGGTGGTATAAGCGATGTCGATACAGAGAGTGGTGAAGTTTTATTTAGCTCGCTTCCAGTTACTCTTACTTATACATTCAACAATGCCGGAGACGATAGATTAAATCCAAAAGGCTCGATTATTATCAGAAATCTTTTTGGTATAAAAGTCAAAGAACTCAACGCTAATCCGTCCGATGGAAATATTTTGCCACGAAGTTCTCGTAAATATAAAGTTGCGTGGGGAGAGGAAATGGAAAAGAAAAGTTTTTTTCGAAGCGCATTTTATGAGCTGAAACATTTCGCTATTGGTCCGTATAAAGTCACAGTTAATTTGACCTACGGAGCCAAAGAAGAGCTAACTGACAAAGATTCAAAATATATTTGGTTTTTACCATGGCAACTTTTGCTCATAGTATTTTTCTTGGCACTCATTGCTTGGGCGATATTTGTAAAAATCGTTAAAACTCGCCGTCGATTGCGACGTCGCGAACGCGAACTCGAAGCCAAGATTCGAGAACTTGAACAAAAAACCAGACAAGTCACAGAGGCTTCGCATAAAGAACACTTTCGCAATATAAAAAATTCTCGTAAAATTAGAGAGTGATGAGAAAACTCGCTTCAATTGTTATTTTTTCAATTCTGGTCTTTTTGTTCTGCCGGCCAATTTTTACTGACGCTCAGTCACAAGATGTGACCGTTACTGTAAGTGCCAACGTTCCATCTGCTGGCGGTGGGGGTGGTGGAGGAGGCGGCGGAGGCGGTGGATCAAACATCACCTCCGTTACATTTTCTGGACGAGCGTATCCTTTGAGTAAGGTCTATGTTTTAAAAGATGGTCAAATCGCTGCCTCGTCGATCGCTGGTCCAAACGCATCTTTTGAAATTTCTCTAAGTGGCTTATCTCAAGGTAACTATAGTTTCTCGGTCTATGGCGAGGACGACGCGGGAAGAAAATCCACACTTTTTACTTTTCCGGTTTATGTAACAAATGGAGTAAATACTAAAGTTACAGATATTTTTATTTCACCAACAATCGACACGGACAAGTCGCAGGTGAAAAAGGGTGACAATATTACGATATTTGGGCGGACTATTCCAGAATCAGATGTTATAGTCTCAGTTAATTCTCCAATCGAATATTTTAGAAATACGCAGTCCGATTCATCAGGAGCCTATCTTTTGGCTTTTGATTCGTCACCACTTGATCTGGGGCAACATCACACCAAATCCAAAGCTTCGACCCCGACCACTGTAAGTGATTATGGAAAAATCATTGGTTTCAGAGTAGGAAATGAAAACATTTTTGCCACTGACAAGAAATTCTTGATGGGAGACCTAAACGATGACGGTAGTGTGAACTTGGTCGACTTTTCGATTGCGTCTTTTTGGTACAAAAAGGTTTTGACGGGAGATATTGTCTCAAAAGAATCCGAACGTCTAAACACCGATGGCAGAATAGACCTCGTCGATTTTAGTATCATTGCTTATTATTGGACTGGCTAATTATGAAAAATATTTTAAACAACAAAATATTTTTTCTTATAGCGTTATCTTTTTTCGTGCCGATGTTTTCACGGGCTGCCCAGATCGACATAAACGCTGGCTCTTCGAAGTATGATTTGAAGGATGCTTTTTTTATTGAAGTGTATCTTGATACCGAGCTTGAAAATATAAATGCCGTTGATGGGACGATTTCATTCGATACAAACTTGCGCCTTCAAGACGTAATTGACTCTGATTCTGTCGTGAATTTTTGGATCGAAAAACAAATTTCTGAGAATTCTTTTCAATTCGCTGGAATAATACCCGGAGGATTTCGTGGTACTGGTGGCAAACTTTTCACTCTCGCCTTTGAAACTCAAAATCCTGGCAAAACAAACATCTCCCTCGAAGACGTCTCTGTGTTTTTAAATGACGGTTCGGGTACTGAACAGAAATTATCCACAAAACAAAAAGAATTTATCATTTCAGATAAATTAAGTACAAACGTTGGTCAGAAAAATCTTTTCACTTCCGACATTTATCCGCCAGAATCTTTCAAACCAGAGATATCAAAGTCCGAATCTTTGTTTGACGGTAAATGGTTTTTGGTTTTTGCAACTGTCGATAAAAATTCCGGCATTTCTCATTACCTCATAAAAGAAGCGAAATTCAAGGCCTTAATGTTCTTTAAGAGTTGGAGGATTGTCGAGAGTCCGTATGTTTTAAGCGATCAATCAAAGACCAGTTTCATCGCTATTAAAGCTGTCGATAAGGCCGGAAATGAAGTCGTGGAGAGGGTTTATCCAGAAGTTCCAAAGCCTCTAGTGGTTAAAGTCGCATCGATCGCCATCGCCGTTTTGGTCGTCGTAATTTCTCTTATTTTACTTAGAAAACTTACGCAGTTTCTGACCAGGCGTTTGGTTGACTAAGAGGTCTTAAAAAGCTAGAATTACCCCCAATATGATAGAAAAAGAACTTATAACCAAAGAGCGCAAAGCTGAACTTGAGGCCGAATTGCGGCATCTTGAGGGAACAGAAAGAAAAGAAATAATTGAAAGTCTGGAGTTCGCCAAAAGTCTTGGCGACCTTTCTGAAAATGCCGAATATCATCAAGCTCGCGAAGCTCAAGGACGTCTCGAAGACCGCGTGCGGGAAATTAAAAGAATTCTAAAAGACGCTGAAGTTGTTTCGACGCGTCACAAAGGCGACATGGTTGGTATTGGTTCTGTTGTTACTGTTTTGAAAAAAGGAACAAAAGATAAAAAGACTTACACGATTGTCGGCGAAGGCGAAGCTGATATGTCTGCTGGAAAAATTTCTTATCAGTCTCCGCTTGGTGGAGCACTCTTTGAGCGCAAGAAAAAAGATATTGCCACTTTCGAAGGACCTGCTGGTGTTGTAGAATATACGATATTAGATATCGAATAACATGTCGGAAGTAAATTCATTAAAAGATGTGCGTCTAAAAAAGTTGGCGCTTCTGCGTGAGTTTGGCATGGAGGCCTACCCAGCCACCGCCAAGAAAGATTTTTGGCTTTCCGAAGTCAAAGAGCGTTTTGATGATCTCCAAGACAAACATCTAAGTCTTGTTGGACGCATCATGGCCGTACGTGGACAGGGTGCAATTCTCTTCGTCGTTTTAAATGACGGCACCGAAAGTTTCCAGGCGGTGTTCAAAAAAGATGAACTAGATGAAAATCTTTTTAGACTTTTTGTTGATGCGATTGATGTTGGTGATTTTATTCAAGTTTCGGGAAATCTTTTCTTGACCCAAAAAGGGGAAAAGAGTCTGCTTGTTAAAGATTGGAAAGTTTTGACCAAAACGCTTTTACCAATGCCAGAAAAGTGGGCTGGACTTCAAGACGACGAAACACGTTTACGAAAACGTTATCTTGATTTGCTTCTCGACAACGACGCGCGAGAAATTTTTTACAAAAAGGCCAAATTTTGGGGAGCGACACGAAAATTTCTTGTAGACCAAGGATTTCTCGAGGTCGAAACTCCAACTCTCGAAGTTACAACTGGTGGGGCAGAGGCGAATCCTTTTAAAACCCATCATGATGATTTTGACCTTGATGTATTTTTGCGGATATCTGTTGGCGAGCTGTGGCAAAAACGTTTGATGGCAGCCGGTTTTCCAAAAACTTTTGAAATCGGACGCGTGTATCGAAACGAAGGATCGTCTCCAGAACATCTTCAGGAATTTACGAACATGGAATTTTATTGGGCGTATGCTGACTATAATGATGGAATGACGCTTGTTCAGGAGCTTTATCGTTATGTTGCTCAGGAAACTTTTGGTACGACATCATTTGAAACTCGCGGACACAAATTTGATCTTGCCGACGATTGGGAGAAAATCGATTATGTTTCAAAAGTCAAAGAAGTTACTGGGGTTGATGTTTTGCAAGCCTCTGAGAAAGAAATGAAAGCTAAACTCGACGAGCTTGGTGTCAAATACGAAGGGGATAATCGCGAACGATTGATGGACACGCTTTGGAAATATTGTCGAAAGACGATTTCTGGACCGGCATTTCTTATAAATCACCCAAAACTCGTTTCGCCACTTTCCAAGGCTAAACCAGAAAACCCGGAACTCACAGAAAGATTCCAAGTAATTATTGCTGGTTCAGAAGTCGGAAATGGCTTCTCTGAGCTCAATGATCCTGTAGATCAGCGTGCCAGATTTGAGCTTCAGGAAAAAATGATTACTCGGGGTGATAAAGAGGCCATGATGCCAGAATGGGAATTCGTTGAGATGCTGGAGCATGGTATGCCGCCGACCTGCGGATTTGGCTTTGGAGAACGATTCTTTGCCTTCTTGGCTGACCGACCTATACGCGAAACTCAGCTTTTCCC
>CAZSFS010000017.1:5544-8953 GCA_964606255.1 uncultured Candidatus Saccharibacteria bacterium
GTGGGAAGCTGGTTTTTAGAGTGGGATAAAGTGGTGTATAATTTAGTTCAGGTGGGAAGAAGTGGTATGAAATTCTCACCAGAACTTTTTATGTTAATCGGCGAATTTATACACACAATCGACGAGAAAAATCGAATCTCTCTTCCAGCGAAATTTCGCAAAGAGATGGGGAACGATTTGGTCATTACGCCGGGACTTGATAACTGTTTGTTTTTGTTTACGAAAAAAGAGTGGGCCAAAATTTCTGAAAAACTTTCTAACTTTTCCATGCTTTCTGCTGACAATCGAAGTTTCAATCGTTTTATGTTTGGTGGCGCAACCGAAGTTTCTGTCGACTCGATAGGTCGCATGCTTTTACCTGATTTTCTAAAAGATCGCGCAAGTTTGAAAGGCAAAGCTGCGCTCGTTGGTGTTCAAAATCGTTTGGAAATCTGGAACGACAAAGCTTGGGCTGATTACAAGAAACGCGTAGCTGGACAGGCCGACCAGTTGGCGGAGAAATTAGGCGGTGCTGGCGTCATCTAACATGCACAAGACAGTACTTTTAAAAGAATCAATCGATCTCCTAAACCTCCAAACAGGCGGAGTTTTTGTCGATGGTACTTTGGGTGGCTCAGGTCATAGTCGCGAAGTTTGTGACAGGTTTGGCAAGAGCGTCGCGATATTTGCATTTGATTTGGATTCTGACGCAATTGAATCCGCCAAAGAAAAATTTGCAAATTCCAACTGCAACATAAATTTCTTTCAAGATAATTTCAAAAATATAGATAAAGTACTCGATGAGTCTGGTGTCAGTGGTGCAAACGGTATCTTGCTTGATCTTGGGTACAGTTCTGATCAACTCGAATCTTCTGGACGAGGATTGAGTTTTCAAAAAGACGAACCACTGCAAATGACTTTGAAGAAAAATATTTCTGGGTCAGATTTCACCGCGGCAGATATTGTAAATACTTGGGATGAAGAAGATATCGCCAATGTTATCTACGCGTATGGCGAAGAACGTTTTGCTCGTCGAATTGCGAGAGATATCGTGGTCGCTCGTGAGAAAACTCCGATAAAGACAACGACTGATTTGGTGAACATTATCACGAATGCCGTACCAGTTTTTTATCGACGTGGTCGTATCAATCCCGCTACCAAAACTTTTCAGGCCCTTCGTATCGTTGTGAACGACGAACTTGGTAGTTTGCAAACCGTTTTGAAAAAAGGTTTTGACAAACTTGTGCCCGATGGGCGAATGGCCATCATCTCATTTCATAGCTTAGAAGACAGGATTATCAAAAATTTTTTCAAAGAAAAAGATCGAATGGGGGAAGGGGAATTAATAAACAAAAAACCAATCACACCATCAGCAGACGAAATCAAAGAAAACCCAAGATCACGAAGCGCTAAATTACGAGTAATAAAAAAAATATGAATCGAGCAATTTCAAAATCAAATACGATAAATATTGGAACCGGACGAGGTTTCTACATGCTCGCCTTTATCACCGGAGCATCACTTTTATGCTACTTGTTTTTCATTGGTCAGACCGTCTTTAAGCTGGTTGCCGAGAAGAATATTTCTGGAGAAATCAGGACGCTTTCAGCCGAAATCTCTGAGCTGGAGCTTCAAACTTTATCTTTAAATGATACAATTTCTATCGAGCGCGCTTACGAACTAGGTTTTGTAGATGCCAAACAGACTCAATACGTGGCAAAATCTGGCGAGCTCTCTCTTCGCTAATGGATTCAAAAAAAACATTTTTATTTAGAATAAGGATAATTTCTTTCTTCGCTATTTTTATTGGAGGATTGATTTTTTATCGTTTGTTTAGTCTTCAGGTGGTAAAAACCCAGGCTTATTCTGATATGGCAGATGACTCATACAAAAAAGCGCCAGACGTTTTTGATCGTGGAACCATAAGTTTCTCTAAGCGTGATGGTGTGAAGATTTCAGCAGCCACAGTCGACACAGGTTTTATGGTTACCATCAATCCAAGTCAAGTCAAAGATCCCGAAGAAACGTTTAAAAAACTTTCTGAATTTATAACTCTGGACAAAACTGAATTTTTGGGAAAAGTAAAAAAGACCGACGATCCTTATGAAGAAATTGCTTACAAAATCGAAAAGGAAGTCGCCGATCAGATAAAAGAAGCCAAAATTTCTGGGGTCTATCTGTATCGTCAGAAATGGCGATTTTATCCGGGCGAATCGATGGCATCACAGACGATTGGATTTTTGGGATATGGAAGCGGGAACACTTTGTCCGGACAATATGGTCTGGAGAAATTTTATAATGGAACGCTCGTCAAAAAAGAAGAAAATCTTTATGTGAATATTTTTGCTGAAATTTTTTCTGGCATCAAGTCGGCTGTGTCGAGTGAGATCGCCGAGACCCAAGGAGACTTGGTTACAAGTATCGAACCAACAGTTCAGAATTTTCTTGAAAAAGAGCTTGAAACAATTATGGGCAAATATAATCCAACATCGGCCAACGGTCTCATCATTAGTCCACAAACGGGTGAAATTTATGCTATCGCTCATGCCCCGACATTTAACCTAAATTCTTTTCAAGAAGTAGATAATCCGAATTTATATTCCAATCCGCTTGTCGAAAACAGTTATGAGTTCGGATCGGTCGTGAAGCCGCTAGTTATGGCAATTGGAATCGATACTGGCGTGTTGAATGCCGCCACGCCTTTCAATGACAAAGGCTCGGTGGTGGTGGGTGACAGAACAATTTACAACTTCGACAAAAAAGCTCGTGGTCAAACGGATCTACAACAAGTTCTATCACAATCCCTAAACACCGGTATGGTTTTTGTCGAACAAAAAATTGGTAAAACAAATTTTAAAAAATACATGCTTGATTACAAGCTTGGAGAAAAAACCGGAGTTGATTTACCAAACGAAGCTAAAGGACTCGTTGGCAATCTCATGTCAGGACGCGATGTCGAAAATGCCAACATTTCTTTCGGTCAGGGAATTTCATTTTCACCAATGACTCTAGTGCGTGCCTGGTCAGCACTTGGAAACGGCGGATATCTGGTCTCGCCACACGTAGTGAAAGAGATTGACTATGGTTCTGGTGACGTGAAAGAAATTACATATGAAAAATTAGAACAACCAAAAGTTCTGAAAGATGAGACCTCAAGAGCAATCTCTAAAATGCTCGTTTACAGTGTCGACCATGTTTATGGCGACGGTAAATACAAAATGGAAAATTATAGTATCGCTGCCAAAACAGGTACCGCTCAGATTCCAGACTTACGAAATGGGGGATACTTCGAGGATCGAAACCTTCACTCTTTTGTCGGTTATTTTCCAGCTTATGATCCACAATTTTTGATTTTTCTATCAATTACTGCACCACAGGGCGTTCGCTATGCCGCCGAGACCTTATCCGAGCCATTTTTTGACATAACCAA
>CAZSFS010000018.1:0-8812 GCA_964606255.1 uncultured Candidatus Saccharibacteria bacterium
CCTTACCAACTTCCCCCGACATATCTACCGCGACTTTTTTCGCTTGTTTTAAAATAACAATAATCACAATAAATGGTATGAGCACGCCCATTAGAGTATTAATTTCCGGACTACTTGAATTGGCTGGAGTATCTTGAGCCAAGGCAATCTGCAAAAACATAATGGCCAAAAACAAGAAGAACATAAAGATTGGCGCCATAAAAGAAAGTTTCAAAATATTATCTTTCCAACCATTCCATCCAAATTGCCCCAAGAAACTCCCAGCTCCTGGTATGGCAATCGAAGCAAACGCAATCGGAGAGAAGATCATCATGAACCAAAGACCTATAGTTCTGGCGGCAAAAAGTAAAAACGTCGACAGAAAAACCAAACTGACTGTAATATTGATGAAAGCCGCGATGACTAAAATAAAGAACGCGTAACCATTTGGCATTTTGCCTCGAGGTACACCCTGAGCGGTTATGTTACCTGCGTCGAAAATTGGAGCGCTCAATATTTTTTGTGGAGATATGTGTTCAGCCAAAGCTACTGTAATGGCCTTGCCTTTTGAATTGTCTCCTTGTTGATCAGGCGGAGGATTTACAATTTCTATGTTGTTGTAAAAAACTCTAGCCAAAACATTACCCGCATCTATTACGATTTTCGAGAAAAACATACTGAAATTTATCAGGAGCGCTGCGATGATGAGGCTTACGAGAAGTTTTTTTGTATTCGATGACCCCATCTGAAGAATGTGTCGAATCGCAATATACAAAAGGATAAAAATAAAAGAAACATTAGCAATATCACGAATGATACTCCAACCTTTGCCAATAAAATCTCCGTTATTGCCAACATAAGAATTCGAATCTAGAGAATAAGCTATGAAAAAATCAAGCAAAGCAGCAGTCACCTCGGCAAGTTTACCAGACGGGTACAAGACCAGATAATAAAAAGCCCAAACAAAACAAGCAACGAATTCCGGACCAGAGGTTATGTTACAAGTCATGAGCCTTTTTTCGTAATCTTGGGCTACTTCTCCAGTGGTAGCCGGATTCGTAGCAACATCAAGATCGCTTGTGGTGGATGTCGGTGTTTGAGCAAAAACAACGGATACGGGTCGCAAAAATGTTGCGACGAAAAACAAGGTTATGATTGTGATTTTTAGGAATTTCTTCATGCTAAAAGTTTCTGTGTCGAATACTGTACAAACAATCCAAGTATACCATCCGAATAGGCTATAAAATAGCGGGAATTAGGTATAAAGTGTTGGTTACTTGACCTATTTACTACTTTTTACTTCCTAATACACGCTCTGCAACAAAGCATCAAAGGTCTGCAGGCCGTTTGACGGAGATGTTATAACCACACCATTCCACTCAATGTTCACATCGTTTGCACCGATACCTAAATTTACTCCCGGCAAGAAAGTGTTACCTGTTGTGGCGCCTGGTAATCCAACGTAGTTAAAATAAGGGAAGGTATAAGTTTTACGATTGTTTGGATAAACATAGGAAGGACCGGTTTCAGCTATACAAGCATTGACGTTTGTATCTACCAACTGAATTCGAGCCTGATACTGAGATATTTGATCCAATAGATCATCCAACTGAGTTTGGGTTACAAGATCGTCAGAAATAGAATCAAATATTTCCAATTGCGCCTGAACAGCAGGATCTTCTACGTCCAAAACTCCACCAGGACTGTTGGCAGCAATCGAGGCTAGGGCTGATTCAATGCTTTGCAACACAGACAATGGGCCAGAAATGTTCGCCAAATAATCAACGATAAACTGTCTATCTGCTTCGAGATTGTCGATTTCGTTAAATAAACCTGGCAAAATGGCTCGCATACTTGGTGGGAAATTGCTTAGAGAATAACTTTGGAGCATCTTTTCTTGATACTTAGTGAACGCATTTTGAACGAATTGTTTCATTTGATAAAAAGAATCGATGGCTGGGCTTGGAGTAATAGTCACACCAGTAAGCGTGTTTATGACGTTGGCATAATAAGTTTGTCTTTGAGTAGGAGTATCAGAAGGCGACGCAGGTACAACATCAGCGAGTGCATTATCGAGATTCTCCCCTGCTGTAGTAATCCATCTAGGATTTGGTCCCGGCACACAATAATCTAATGCTCTTATCTTTGGAATCAAAAGGTCAATCAAATAAAGGGCGTTGTTTGGTGCGGTCGAAGCCATGCCAATGTAGTTAATCTGAACATTGTAAAGATTTTGACTTGGCACACCGTTACCCGAAATAATGTCATAAACATATGTAGAAGACTGTCCATCGACAGATTGATCGGTGCCTTCATAATTAAGACCAGAAGAACCCGGATTTAAATTATTCACTTGAGCCAATAGCACGTTATTGTCGTTTGTTCCGCCATTTTCTGCACGCTGAAGAGATTTCAATCCTTTTTGAACAAGCTGATTCAATAGTGCATCAAAAATCAATCCTAAGTTTTCATTTAACTGATCTGCGTTTACAAGTTTATTTGTCTGAAGATTTATGTTTGTGGTCAACTGATTTGCTACCAATGAACCAGGTGTCGTTTGTTTCCATTGAGAACATCGGCTTCGTAGAACCAGGTTATTATAAGCATCTGCCTGATCAACAGGATCTTGGAAATCGTCCAATTCGTCTTGTACTGCCTCGGGCAAAGAAGTAAAGGTCGCCTCACCCAAAACCGAACCATTTGGTAAGGTTTCGTAAAATTCTCCCAAAAACAAAGGGCTTGGAGCCGCATATCCGCTTCCGCCACCAAGATAAGTATCGGAAGGATTGCCGGTGGCTGTCAGAGTACATTCTCGAGGACTCAAAACTCCTCCAGACAAATCAAGTTGCTTACCGAGATCAATGGGTTTGTTAATACTTGTACCTCTTATGCGATTGCCGAGCTCAGCCGTAACCAAAAGCTGATTACCGAAAGGGTTGTTCTGCGGTTCGAGAAAAGCCGAATAGCCAGACCAGCCACCAATACTAAATTGTTCACTAAATGCCGCATAATCTCCGTGAGCTAAAACTTGATTCAATGAAAACTGAAGATTTTGACTAGTTCTGGTCTGAATTTGTCCAAGAATACTCGACATCACTGATATGCCGAAAGGATACTTGCCTGGATCTTTGGTATACCAACCGGTAACAGAATTTATTTCTTCTTTGGCAATATTTTCAAAAAATGTTCCAGGATTTTCAAGCCACAAAGGCGCATCCCCGCCATCGCTATTTTTAAAACCATTGTTTATCCAGTCAACAGTCGAAAGGGTTATTCTGTCTATGACTTTTGTTGTTATCAAATGAACAATTGTATTTAGACAGTGGGTGTATTTGTATTGTTCATTTGAATTATTTTTGATTTTTTCCAAAGCAGCATTAGGACCAAGGGCGTCAGAAAGATCGTCAGTTATGTCTTCAACCTTGGCCTGAGTTTTTAATGGAACTGATGATACAGGAACAGTTGTGGCGGCGGCAGTCACTTCGACGGTCTCTTCGGTGGCTTCTCCGGCAGCTTCAGAGGCGCCTATTTCTGCACCTACTTTCGCTGCTTGTTCTGCCGCCGCTTTTTTTGAAGCATCATTATTGAAAATAGATTGTGCCACCTTTTTAACTGCCCCACTTATTCCTCCAGGAAAAATACAACTAGCGGCAGTTCCTATAATACTAGTACCGGTACTAACTCCGGCCGACAATCGTCCGTTTCCACCATTGCCACCACCGGAACTTTGCGCAAAAACATCTTGAGGATATAAAAAAATTGTCGTCGGAAAAACCATCGACATGAGAACGATAAGCGTTACAGCTTTTTTGAATCGACTCAACTTAGTCTTCATAATTTAACTATTAAATTATACCATTGCGGACAAAATAATCATCTAGCTTTTTCAGCGCTTCTGTCAAAGAATTTGTATATTCCTCATACCGACTAAACCCAACCATAGCCGAAACTGGATCATTTTCGAGATTTCTCATACTTATAAAAACAATCGCAAGGCGTCCCGTACCATTCATCATTGCCAAATGAATTTCAGACAAATTTGCCGGTACGGAAATCTTCGAAAGTTCGTTCGACAAATTTCTATAGATTTCAACAATTTTTTCAACATCTTTTGGGGCTTTTGGATCACCAGAAGAGAGTCTTTCTATCAAGCCAAGTTCTTCTATCGGTGTATCGAGCAATGGCTTAAAGGCTTGGGCCAAAGATTCTTTGTACTTGGCTGGTGTTACATCACCAATCAAAACATCTTTCATAGAAAAAATATCTCTAACGTCAGTATTAGAAAAAAGTTGATCAAAAGATTCAGAAAATACTTCGAATGAACGATTGTCTAATCCCCCGCCGTCTCGAATAAGCGAGGCTGTCGAAAGAAACTGCCTAGCTAAAATATCTGTTTGATTTAGGTCTTTTTCCTGAATGTCGCTCGAGGTATTGTTGCGACTAATTTCTTCTCTTTTTGATTCGACATATTCACCATCGAGTGTGCCCAATGGATTTGATTTCGAATCTTTGGGATTTAGACCCCAAAGTGATTCTTCCCAATCATAGACACCATCTTCATCGGAATCTAAGGTGTAAAAATTTACTCCTTCGTCAAAAAAACTCAGATTTTCATTTTTGTTTTTAAAGACTGTCTTTTTATTATAAAAAATAGAAAAAGAAAAAAAGATAACAACTATACCTAATAGGACTAGTAGGAATTTTGCAAATTTTTTACTTGGTAGGTATTTTTTCATAACGACCTTTAAATAGCAGTGGTGCCAACACCTCTTAAAAGATCTATCGTAGAGTCTGCAGAATCAATCTCCTGACAACCCTGTGGATAGGCTGGTTCCTGACAGGAAAAAGTAGAAGGTGTTGTTCCGCCCAATATTTGAACGTTTGCCATACTAACATTGTAGTTTGAATGGAGTTTAGAATATATGTTAGAGTACCCGACAGAAGAAGACCCACCAACGACAAGATTGTTTAGATAGATTATACTGCCAGGATTCGCTGGACATAGGCATGGTGTAGTACTTAAAATTCTACCGCCAAAAAAATTATTGACTTGAGCATACGCGACTTTAGTACCACCAAAAAAAGAATTTTCAAAAATTCCAACAAATTGTTTTTTAAATTTTTCCCAATTGTTTGGTTTTTCTGAGGCTAGGGCCAAAAATTTATTATTTTGTCTTTCAATAACTTTTAAAGTGTCCCAAAATTGATTACTTGAACTTGCGACTGGACTGTTTGTCACCAAAACAAAAGTAGGTTGAGTCCATCTGGTGTCAGTGTGCGCGTTGGCAAGAGATAGCCATTTTGATCCCTCCGTTTCACCAGCGGGAATTTTTATTTTTATATGGCCAGAATCTACAAAATCAAAGCCTAGGCTATTTTTAATATCAATATACGCAAGCATGTTTTCTGAAAATCCGGAACCAAAAATATTTACAATTTGTCCAGGAGCTGGATTTACCGGACTGACAGAACTTATCAAAATCTCCGTATTAGAAAGAGAAGAAACATTTGTTGACACGGGCAAAACCGTTTGAGTTGTTGTCGTTGGATAAACCAGATTTGGATTTTGACCATACGGATAAATAGTTTGTTGGTTCGGCACTATATAAGTAATAGTATTTACGGAGTTCAACTTTTCACGTGTTTTCGCTCCAACCAAGCCATCAGCAACTAAGCCATTTTTGGCCTGAAATGCCGCAACAGCCTTGTGGGTCAGGATTCCAAAATAATTGGTTTCAAATCCCGGCGAACCCGTACCATATGAGGCCACTTTTGTCAGAGGATCTTTGTTTAGAATCTGTTGCAAAGTTTTAACTTCTGGAGAATATGTTCCAATCTTAAGAAAACTTGTTATTTTTCCTTCAGCGTGAACACTGTCAACAAAGACAGCGGAAAAAATAATTAGGCTCATCAAAAAGACTTTCTTCATGGGAATAGTATATAACAAACGTCCGATTCTTGTTAGCCTACTGGGGAAAGATTTTTTTAGCCAAATCAAGCATTTTTTCCAAGAATAAATCTTCGGCTCGTGCTTTTTCGGAAATTCCTAAACTTTGAAAAATTCCCAGTAAATTAGCCTTATTTTTGAAATCATGGGACAAATTCTTCATTAGTGTCTTCCTCTTCTGGCCGAAAGCGGTCTTGATCACCTTAAAAAAGTCCTTTTCAGAGATATTCTTAAAGTTTTTCTTGGAAATATTGTCAACGAGGATTATGGCCGAGTCGACTTTTGGCGCTGGACTAAAATACCTAGCCGAAACTTTGCCAATAATTTTTGGCTTGCCGTAAACCTGTACCGACATCGATAAAATACTTTGCTTGCCGTCGCCTGACCGCCTGTCCGGCCAGGGGCCAGGTCGTGCCACAATCCTCTCGGCAACTTCTTTTTGAACGAGCAAAACCATAAGTTCTGGCTGCAAATTGGTCTCCAAAAACTTTCGAATGATTGCGCCAGTGATGTAGTACGGGATATTTCCGATGAGTTTATAGTTGCTAGTTGCTAGTTGGCTAGGATTGAAGTCGAGGATGTCGGATTCGATTAGCGTAAATCTTCTTTCGAGAATTTCCTGGGCAAACTTTTCTTCCAAAAGTGGAATAAGCTCGCGATCTTTCTCAACAGCAATAACTTTGGCGCCGGTTGTAAGCAATTTCTCTGTAAGCGCCCCCTTTCCTGGACCAATTTCCAGAATGGTGTCTTTCGGAGAAATTCTACCAGCGGCAACAATATCCGATATTGCCTTTGTAGATTTAAGAAAATTTTGTCCTAGACTTTTCTTTGGCATGGTCTCGATTATACACCCCTTTGATTTCACTTCCAGCGGAGCAAAACTTAAATTTTCCGAATCCCGAGGACCTAGTGCAAAGACACGATCCCGCAGGGTGAGTAAAATTTAAGTTTTGCGGAGCACTAATCTAGGTAGAAAACATTGTCGCCAAGTCCACTCGAACTTCTCTCCTCCCTCCAAACAAGTTCCTCCGGAATATCGTAAAGAAACGTCGACGGCGATTGTAATTTTGTTTCGCCGTACAACATACGTAACGTGGCATAACTTAAATGTAGTTTTTTCTTCGCGCGCGTAATGGCAACATAGAAAAGTCGGCGTTCTTCTTCGACGTCTAGATCGGTATCATCCGCCCTGGTATGTGGAAAAAGTTCTGATTCAAGTCCAACAACAAAGACATGATCAAATTCTAAACCTTTCGAAGCGTGCACGGTCATGAGTTTTACCCCTCGACGTTGCTCGGGGCGAGCACCCTTTTCTAAAGTATCTTGGTCGGAAACCAACGCGGATTCTTCGAGGAGTTTCTCGACACCTTCAAGTCCAACAAACTCATCGTATTTGCTCGCAAAAGTTACAAGTTCTTTGATGTTTTCAAGCCGCTCCAAATCTTCTTCGAGATTTGATTTCAAAAGTTCTGATTCTATTCCAGAAGCTTTGATCAGAAATTTAATCGTTTCAGACGGCAAATGATTTTCGGCATAATCTTTGATCTTGTCGAGAATATCGTAAAAAGCGTTTACTTTTACAAGTGTCTTGGCCGACAGATCTCCGGACTGCCCAGCAACAATTTTATCAACGGTCGCAGCGCCAATTCCACGTTTCGGATATCCAATCGCCCGTTTCAAGTCCGACATCGAATCACGATTAAGAGATAGTCGCAAATATGAAAGCGTGTCTTTGACTTCTTTGCGGTCAAAGAATTTTACTCCCAAAACCTGATACGGAATACTGTAACGAAGCATTGATTCTTCGATGATACGCGATTGGAAATTGGCGCGATACAAAACAGCAATATCTTCGGGTCTTGTCCCCTTGTCTATCATCTCAACAATTTTATCAGCCACGAATTCTGCTTCGACGCGATCATTGTAGGCTTCAAAAATAGATATTGGTTCACCTTCGGAATTTGTTGTAAAAAGATTTTTTTCTTTTCTTTGAGTATTTTTTTTGATCACGGCATTAGCCACGCCTAAAATATTTTTGGTTGAACGGTAATTTTCTTCGAGTAAAACTACTTTGGCAGACGGATAATCTTCTTCGAAATTCAAGATGTTAACGATGTCCGCACCACGCCAACTGTAAATATTTTGATCCGAATCTCCGACAACACAAATATTTTTATATTTCTCGGCAAGCATCTTGGTCAAAAGATATTGAACCTTGTTTGTGTCCTGATATTCATCAATGTGAATATAACGAAAACGTTCTTGATATTTTTGTAAAATTTCTGGATGAGTATCGAGTAAAATAACTGTCTTTAAAAGTAAGTCATCGAAATCGAGCGCGCCCTCTTCGGATTTCTTCGCCTCATATTTACGCCAGATGGCAAGGGTGGTTTGACCGACATGAGAGCGAATTGTCGCAGCAAACTCATCTGGCGAAACAAAATTATTTTTGTTTTTAGAAATGACACTTTTAACAGCACGTGGAGCCGTGGCTTTCGGATCGATACCAAGCTCTTTCATCGATTCTTTGATAATTGACATCGAGTCGCCGTCATCAAGAATAGTAAAAAATCTACTAAGTCCAATTGCTGTTGCATTTTCTTTCAAAATTTTTACACCAAGTGAGTGAAAGGTCGAAATCGTTGGTCTGCCCTTTGGAGACAGGTCCTGAGCGAAGTCGAAGGATGAAAAATCCACAAGACTCTCAACTCTTTCTTTCATTTCTTTGGCGGCTTTGTTGGTAAAAGTAACAGCGAGAATTGATTCGGGGGCAACGCCCTGCGCAATCAAATAAGCAATGCGATGCGTAATCGTTTTCGTCTTGCCCGCCCCCGCTCCGGCCACAATCAAAAGCGGTCCGTCTTTATGAAGCACTGCCTCTTTTTG
>CAZSFS010000019.1:0-8655 GCA_964606255.1 uncultured Candidatus Saccharibacteria bacterium
CAGTCGCACTAGAAGTCGTTTCAATCGTTGCTCTAAATAGCGGCATCTTTGACGACGTTGAATTGTCTGATATTCAAAATGCTGAAAAAGAGCTTCACATGTTTATGCGGGCTTCGGCCGCAAAACTTCTCGAAGAAATTCGTGCAGATTGGAATGACGAGATCAAAGACAAGCTTTCAAAAGCGCTAACGGACTTCAAAAAGACGTATAAGAAATAATTATGAAATCAGGAACAACAATTAAAAATATCCTGATACTCCTAATCGTTGGACTTGGGATTTTTTTGATTGTAGACGAGTCCAAGCCTGCACCAGTAGTTATTGATACTTCAAACTATGAACATTTAGCTACTGATTACAAACACGAAGAGTTCCAACCAAAATTTCAACTTGCCGACGAACTAGAATCTACTGGATATAAATTTTTTCCGCATGTATCACTTATATCTGACGAAATGTCTATTTATGTTTACGTAAGAAATGACGAGCCTTTCTGGGAAGCCAAAGGATTGGTCCTTTATATTTTAGATGGTGAGGATAAAAATCGTGCCGAAATTACAGATCGTCACATATTCGATAAGCTTATAATTGAAGCTTCTAGCTATTGCGTCAATTCTTCATGTATAAACGAAAATCCGGTCCTTGCGATAAATGTTTGTAGAATGAAAAATTTCTCAGGGACCGTGTATGCAATTAACGAACGAAGTGACTCGGAGTCGGAACATGTCACAAACAAGATCTATGCTGCCTGGGTAGTCAAAGATTTCAAATTTGTGTCAGTTTTAGATTTATCAAATATCGAATGTAATTATTCTGAAGATTAATATATGGCAACCGATACCAAGGCGATTCGCCAAAAAATGAAATCGATAGGGAATATAAAGAAAATCACCAAAACAATGGAGATGGTATCTGTCGCGAAAATGAAAAAGTCGACTCAAGCTGCAAACAAAGGTAAGGCCTACGTAAAATTTATATCAGACTTGATGATTCACGTTACGACAGCCCATACCACGACCCATCCTCTAATGCTTCCAAAGAAAAATCTATCCAGTAAAGAAATCTTGATCGTTATTTCTTCTAATAAAGGTTTGGCCGGTGCTTATAACACAAACATCTCCAGAGCGTTGACGGAATACAGAAAAAGAAGCAAAAACGAAATTGATTGTATTACTATCGGCAAGCAATCAGAAAAATCTGCCCGTCGAAATAAGCTAAACATCATTGCGAGTTTTGTTAACTACTCAGAAAAAAGCACTTCTGATGAATTCCTGGTTATTCGAGACATGATCATAAAAAAATTTCTAGAAGAAGAGTATGACAAGGTTTCCGTTTTGTTCACAGAGCTGGTTTCTTCGATGTCATACAAACCATACTTGGAACAACTTTTACCTATTGTGCCAGAAAGTTATAAAAACTTTTTATTAGATCAAGATCAATTTTTACAACCCCCAAAAGATTTACGAGAATATAAGTTTGAACCAGACATGAGAAGCGTTTTAGAACAACTGGTGCCACAAACTATCGCTATAGCCATATATCATGCCTTCGTTGAATCTGTTGCTTCCGAACACTCTGCTCGAATGTTTGCCATGAAAAGCGCCAACGATAACGCGGGAGAAATATTGGATGATCTGACACTTTATTATAACCAGGCCAGACAAGCTGCCATCACCCAAGAGATCTCAGAAATTGTTGGAGGAGCTAGCGCATTAAATTAATAACAAAATTTTATGAACACAGGAAAAATAACAAAAATCATGGGGCCCGTAGTTGATGTAAGCTTTGAAGGAGAACTTCCAAAGATTTATGACGCACTTCTCATAAAAACCGGCAATGAAGATCTAACACTCGAGGTCTCTCAGCACTTGGGTCAAAACGAAATCCGCGCCATCGCCATGTCTTCGACAGACGGACTTTTCCGTGGCCAAGAAGTTGCCCAAACTGGTGCACCGATCTCTGTTCCTGTGGGTCCTGAAGTTCTCGGACGCATGTTTGATGTCGTCGGAGCCCCGATCGACGAGAAGCCAGCCCCAAAAGGTGCGAAGAGATATCCTATTCACCGCGCCGCGCCACTTTTCAAAGAGCAATCCCAGAAAACTGAAGTTTTGGAAACTGGTATTAAAGTCATCGACCTTATCTGTCCGTTCTTGAAGGGCGGAAAGGTTGGACTATTTGGTGGAGCCGGAGTTGGTAAAACTGTCGTCATCCAAGAACTCATCCACAACATCGCATCTGAGCACGGCGGATACTCAATCTTTGCCGGTGTTGGAGAACGAAGTCGCGAAGGTAATGACTTGTACCGAGAAATGGAAGAGTCCGGCGTTCTCGACAAAACATCTCTAGTATTTGGCCAAATGAACGAATCACCAGGTGCCCGTGCACGTGTGGCCTTGTCCGCTCTCGCCATGGCCGAATATTTCCGTGATGAAGAAGGTCGCGACTTGCTCCTTTTCATCGACAACATTTTCCGCTTCACTCAAGCCGGATCCGAAGTATCAGCGCTTCTCGGACGTATCCCATCCGCTGCCGGATATCAGCCAACGCTTGCGACAGAAATGGGAAATTTGCAGGAAAGAATTACTTCGACAGACAAAGGATCGATCACATCCGTTCAGGCCGTGTACGTGCCAGCTGACGACTTGACTGACCCAGCTCCAGCGACAACCTTCGCTCACTTGGACTCAACCGTCGTTCTCTCACGACCACTTTCAGAGCTTGGAATTTATCCAGCCGTTGATCCACTTGATTCCTCTTCAACAATTCTTGATCCGAACATTGTTGGTAAAGAGCACTATGAAGTAGCTCGCGGAGTTCAGAAAGTTTTGCAACGTTACAAAGACCTTCAGGACATCATCGCGATCCTCGGTATGGACGAACTTTCTGACGATGATAAACAAACTGTCAGCCGCGCACGAAAGATTCAGAAATTCCTTTCTCAGCCATTCTTTGTGGCCGAACAATTTACTGGTGCACCAGGAACTTACGTGCCATTGAAGGAAACAATCAAGGGTTTCAAAGAAATTTTGGATGGAAAACACGACTCGATTGGTGAACAATCTTTCTACATGAAAGGCACAATCGAAGACGTAGAGAAGTCAGCTTTGAAAGAAAAGTAGAAATTATTGAGGTCGGACCTCAATAATTAAGAAATAATTTATTATGGAAAAATCCCTTGAAGTCAAAATTATTACACCGGACAAAGTCGTTTATGATTCGACTGGCATTTCGTCTGTGACAATTCCGACACTTGATGGCGAGATTACCGTTTTGCCGGGACACATTCCGCTTATTGCGCCAATAAAAACTGGTGAAGCGTGCTTTGTGAAAAATGGAGTTACTTTTGCGATGGCGGTTTCTGGAGGAATACTAGAAATTCAAGAAAGTGGAACGTTGGTGCTTTTGGTGGAACGCGGAGAACTCGCACACGATATTGACGTCGCTCGCGCTGAAGACGCATACGAACGAGCCAAACTTGCGATGCAGATGGAAATGAATGAAACCGATGTCGACTTCGCCAAAATCCAAAGTGCACTCGAAAAAGAATTGAATAGAATCAACGTAGGGAAGAAGTGGAGGAAATAAAACACTAAAAGCAGAAGGGCCCGGCATCAGCCGGGCCCTTCGCATCCACACCAACTCCACGCTACAGGTAGGGCTGGTATGGATGAGGATATTCGTGTAAGGTGCGCTGTCTGATCTCGTGTGCCCGCAAGGCGGACATTTGGTAGTCGAGCATGGCGAGCAGGATGCAGAATTCCTGATCCAGAACAGCCGGCTTGAAACCGCTCAATGAGATCAGCAATCTAGGATTTGCTCGTACCGCACCTCCGTAGTGGTTCAGTTTCTTGTCCTGACTTTCGAAGCTGGTGAGGTGGTCCGGATTCCTTTCGAGTCGCAAGACCTTTTCTTTCGCCAGGTCGCGTTTTTCCTCCACCTTATCTGGAGGTATGTCTCCGATATCGAAGACCAGAACTTCTTTATCGTCGTGCCTTGTATCTCGAGTGGCCAAAATAGCCAAACAGGCACCCTTACGGCCGTCGAGAATCTCTTCGTTCTCGTGCAGGAAAGGCTGAAGCAATCCCGTTGCGAGCGTGACTAGACGCTCTACTTTTGGTGTCATGATCAGGGTTGGTTTTGTGTGATTTATACTAGACTTTTTAGTCATAGTCAAGTATTATAATTTTCATGCAAAACGGCATTTTATACATAATAGCCACACCGATTGGCAATCTGGGGGATATGACCATTCGGGCCATAGAAACGCTTAAAAGCGTCGATTTGGCGCTTTGTGAGGATACCAGGGTAACAGGCAAGCTCTTTGCCCATTATGACATTACGACGTCGACCATGAGCTATCACGCCCAGTCTAAGCTCTCAAAACACGACAAGATTTTAGACCTTTTGAGAAACGGGAAAACTCTGGCCCTGGTCTCGGATGCCGGCACCCCGACCATCTCCGATCCAGGAGTCATGCTTATCGAAATGATCAAAAAAGAACTCCCGGAAGTGAAAGTCATTTCTATCCCCGGAGCTTCAGCCCTGACTGCGGCGCTATCGATCTCTGGAATTCCAAGTCCACAATTTACATTTTACGGATTCCTCCCGCACAAAAAGGGGAGAGAAACGATTTTTCAGGAAATCCTTAAGACTAGAGGTCGAACCTCTTGTCTTTACGAATCGCCACATAGAATTATGAAAACACTAGAATCGCTCGCAAAAGTTTTGCCGAATGATAGAAAAGTCATCATCGCTCGTGAACTTACAAAAATGTTTGAAGAAGTTGTCGGCGGAACAGCTTCCGAAGTCTTAAACTATTTCAAATCAAATCCAGACAAAGTTCGTGGCGAATTCGTCGTCATTGTCTCCTAAAAAGTATTCCACAGATTCACGTTTTCAGTGCCTTGGTAGTACAATAAAAGTATTAGGAATTAGGAATTTACGTATAAATGAGCCGAGAAAAGATACTTTTTTTAATTGCAATTTTAATGATGGTTTTACCTCATCTTGGTTTGACCAACTTGATGGAGCAAATAACTTTTTTTATTCTTGGACTCATTGTAATAATCTTTGCTTACGGAATTTATTTTGAAAAGAAAAATAAGCAGACCAAATCTGTTGCTACATCGACCCGAAAATCTCACACGGTAGTTCATCGCGAACCAAGTTTCCGACCAGTTGCACAGATAGATGAAACAAATGGTTTCAAAATAGTAAAGAAAGATTCACCGAAAGTCGAAGAAAATAATTTCCATATTTAAAATGCCAAATAAACAACACCTTACAATCGTCGCCGTCGGCGTTTTTGTTGTTGTTGGAATTTATTTTTACGCTCCGTACAAAGATCAGGTTCAAAACGCCAAGGCCGAAGATTCTTTTGTTGATGGCGCGAGTATCAAGCTTCCTGACGATTATGTCCGTGTTACTCATATCAAAACTCCACAACCAATGAAAGCCATTTATATGACTTCGTGGGTTGCCGGTACTCCGTCACTTCGTCAAAAAGTGATAAAAATAATCGAAGAAACAGAAGTAAACGCAGTGGTAATAGATATCAAGGACGATACAGGTAAAGTTTCTTTTTTGATTGAAAATGAGCCATTTGCCTCGCTTGGTTCATCAGAAAATCGCATTTCAGACATAAAGGAATTGATAGCAGATCTTCATTCGAAAAATATTTACGTCATTGGAAGAATCTCCACCTTCCAAGACCCTTATCTGATCAAAAAGTGGCCAGAGGAAGCGGTCAAAACAGCTTCTGATAAAAATGTTCTGTGGCGCGATAGGAAAGGCATAGGCTGGTTCGACGCGGGCTCTCCGAAAGTTTGGGACTATGTCACGGCTCTCGCTCACGAATCGTACAATATCGGTTTCGATGAAATAAATTTTGATTACATTCGTTTTCCGTCAGACGGAAACATGAAAGATATTTATTTCCCGTACAGTGAGGGCAAATCCAAATCCGACACTTTAGAATCTTTTTTCAAACACATTGATCAAGAATTTCGTAAATCCGAAAACCCAATACCGATCTCCGCGGACTTATTTGGTATGGTTACAACAAACACCGACGATCTAGGTATCGGCCAAGTTCTCGAACGTGCTGCGCCATATGTCGACTTTATTTACCCAATGGTTTATCCATCGCATTTTCCAGACACCTGGCATGGCTATGCGAATCCGGCCGAAAAACCGTACGAAGTTATAAAAATCACAATGGACTCCGCTTCGGAAAAATTAAAAGCAATAGGTGAAGATCCGGACAAGATTCGTCCGTGGCTTCAGGACTTCAATTTGGGTGCCACCTATAATGCCGACATGGTTCGCGCACAAATAAAAGCAACTTATGACGCCGGACTAACATCATGGCTGATCTGGGACCCGCGCAATATTTACAGCAGGGGAGCTTTCTTGTCAGAAGATTAGTGAGAAGAATAATTAATGTTAAAATAGAGAAATGAAAACCAAGCGAATAATTCTAACAATACTGGTCTTGATATTGGTACTGTGTATCGGTTTTTTGATCGGTGCCAAAAGCAAGTTGGCTTCTGGTTCACTTGTTGGAAATGTCGTTTCTTACGTACCGGCAGATTTGGCTTCGGAAAATATCGACATGGAACAATTCTGGGAAGCCTGGCGAACTATTGAAGCCAAACATCCAGACGGTGAGACAATTACAAGTCAGGAGAAACTTTGGGGAGCGATTGACGGTCTGGCCGGATCGCTTGATGATCCGTATACAACTTTTCTTCCACCAAAAGAAACCGAAAATTTAAATATTGATTTGTCCGGAGAATTTTCCGGTGTTGGCATGGAAGTCGGCATGAAGAGCGACAATCTTATCGTCATTGCACCACTCAAAGATTCGCCAGCCGAGAAAGCGGGGATCGAATCTGGTGACGTCATTCTAAAAATTAACGACACGACTGTTGCTGGATTAAGCGTTGATCAAGCAGTCGAGAAAATTCGCGGGGAAAAGGGAACGACCGTTGTCATCACGATTGCGCGCAAAGGTTTGAGTGAGGCCAAAGACATCAGTATCATTCGCGATGTTATCAAAATCCCAGTCATTGAAACTGAATATTTGGATAAAGACAAGGTTTTCGTCATTCGATTCTTTCAGTTTGGTGAGAATTCAAATCGCGAGTTTGAAAAAGCGCTCGAAGAATTCCGCGACTCTGGTTCCAAACATCTTATCGTCGATCTCCGCAATAACCCAGGCGGATATCTATCTTCTGCCATCAACATCACCAGTTGGTTCTTGCCAGAAGGGGAAGTTATAGTCAGTGAACAATCCCGTGATGAAAAATACAATAGAACATACGAAAGCTACGGACATTATTTGAGTGGAACGTACAAAATGGCGATCTTAATCAACGGTGGCTCTGCTTCGGCTTCTGAAATCATGGCTGGCGCTCTCCAAGAACACGGCATAGCCAAACTTGTCGGAACCCAAACTTTCGGCAAGGGATCAGTCCAGGAATTAATTCCAATGAAAGGAAAGACCGCTCTCAAAATGACTGTCGCCAAATGGTACACACCAAAAGGAGTTTCTATCTCCAAACAAGGCTTGAAGCCTGATGTCGTCGTCGAATTTGACGAAGCAAAGTATCTAAAGGACAAGACTGACACCCAGTTGCAAAAGGCTATAGAAACGGTAAAATCCATGAACTAGTCTAGTATAGGAATGAAAGTCATATTTTTGCAAAACGTCAAAAAGGTCGGTCAGAAAAACCAGGTAAAGGAGATAAATAGTGGCTACGCTATGAATTTTCTTATTCCACAGAAACTTGCCATGGAAGCTACGCCTTCCGCCCTTGCCCAACTTGAAAAGAAACTAAAAGAGAAGGCGAGCGGAATAGAGAAGGGAACTGCTGAATTTCGAGAGACCGTCCAAAGACTTGAAGGCTTCGTATTGATCATCAAGAAAAAGGCTAATGCAGAAGGACATCTATTTTCTTCGGTAACGCTTAAAGATATTGTGACGGCGCTTCTTGAAAAAGATTTTCATTTATCTGAAAAAGATTTGGATCTGCGAAGTCCGCTAAAAGTAGTGGGGAAAATAAGTGTGCCAATCAAAAACACTGACAAAAATCTCAACGTAAGTATTGAAGCTGAATAGCAAAAACCCCTCGTGAGAGGGGTTTTTGCTTATTGATTACTTCTTTACAACGTGAACGATTTTCTTGGAAACTGTTCGGTTATCGAATCCAGTTTTGCGAGTTCGTCCAAGCTTTACTGTACCAGTTACGAGAGCGTGGATAGTGTGATCTTTGCCCATATCAGTATTCTGACCAGGAAGGAACTCTGTTCCGCGTTGTCGTACGATAATAGAACCAGCTTCGGCCTTTTGACCGTCTGCAATCTTTACCCCTAGGTATTTAGGGTTAGAATCTCTCAAATTTCTAGCTGTTCCGCCGGCTTTTCTATGTGCCATATTGGTATATTTTTATTCGTTTTAAAGAGCCCAAATTATATGATATTCCTCGAAAAAATGCAATATGCTAGAATTAGGTCATGAATCCCGATAGTGATCGCGGTCGCTTTTGGGGAAACTACGGGTGGTATTAATTTTAAAGACCGCGACCTATCACTATCGGGATGAAAAAGCTACTTATCGTCTTAAATATCGTGTTTTTAGGGGTAATTGCTTACC
>CAZSFS010000020.1:0-8651 GCA_964606255.1 uncultured Candidatus Saccharibacteria bacterium
TAAAAATGTTATACTAATCCCGTTTTTGGCTTGCCTTGAGCAATGTCGAAAGGCCTCATCGTCTAACGGTTAGGACAGCGGGTTTTCAATCCGTTAATCGGAGTTCGATTCTCCGTGAGGTCACACGAGCGTAAAGCACACAAAAACTACTTTGTGTGCGAGAGAACTGTCATCTATAAATGCGCACAATTTTGTTATTTCTCGAGGGTGTTATAATAAAATCGTGGTCGCATTTAACAATTTTAAAATTAAATAATTATGAGTAAAATTTGGCAAATAGTACTTCTTGTTGCTGTTGTTGTAGCAATCTGGTTTTTGGTTAACAGTGATAAAGAAGGAAAAATGGACAAGGTGAGCGATTCTGGTGCTTATATCCAAGAAGAAAACGTCACGCCTGGTAGTTCGGCTTCTGATGTAATGACTAGTATTTATGCTGATGCAGAAGTTGACTCGTCTGGCGCAAATGCTGAAACCGAAGAAGACGTGTACGTGGGTTCCGAAGTCGACGGTTTTATAAATGTTAAAAATTCTCAATATGAATAAAATTTCTAAAAATATATTAATCTTGGGTTTGGTGTTTTCGCTCCTACCAGTATCTGTTTTTGCTAGAGAAGATGAATCTGAACGTGGAGGACGATTTGAAAGAGAAGGAAGATCAGAAATGAAAAGAAGTCGTGGCGTAGATTTTTGTCAGAACATTGATGCTATTGCCGCCAAAATTTCTTCGGATCTTGGAAACAAAGACAGTCGTTTTGATGATCGAAAAGAAGAACGTTCTAAGAAGATTTATGATAAACGAACAACTCGAGATGTTGTGAGGGAAGAAAAACGCAGTGAACGTGACGACAAGCACGATACTCGAATTGAGGCCCTGATGGCTAAAGCTGACACGGACGCCGAACGTGCGGCTGTAGAGAAATTCAAACAGACATTGGAGGAAGCAACAAAAGTTCGACGAGAAGCTATCGATGTGGCAGTAGAAACATTTCGTGCGGGTGTAGATAAATTGATTAAAGACAAGTTTGTCGACATGGATGGAGATCTTGAGGCATTCAAAGAAGCTATGGATGAAGCTATTGCACAAGCCAAAGCTGATTGCGCGGCGGACAAAGATCCAAAACCTGCGTTTCTGGCTGCTGTCAAAGCTGCTCGCGATAACTTCAAAACTTCTAAACCAGAAATGATAAAAGAAGAAATTAAAAAGCTTGTCGATGCTCGCAAAGCATCAGTTGATGCTGCCGTGAACACATTCAAGACGACAATGAAAGCTGCTTTTGAAGAATTGAAAACGGCTTTCGGTGGAGAGATAGAATAGTGAATAGGTTTACAGATTAAAAAAGCGGAAGCCCCCGAGATCGGGGGCTTCTTGCTGGCTCATACAATGCTGAGCTGTGGTGCTGGTGGAGCAGGACGTAGTAATTCCCGCAACTTCTCAGACTTCTCTTCAAGCCATGACTTACTCTTGGGCGGTGTTTTGCAGGAAGCAAAGTATAGGGAAACCGTACATAAAAGCCATCTTGCGACGAAAGAGACGTGGAATAAATGATGTCTTTGTTGTTTCAGGACATTGTTCTCGAGGTCCTCGACACCCCAGATAACATGTGGCAAGGAGCTAATCAGAGCAAAGAGAGTGACAGCCAAGAAGATGGCCCTAACAAAGCTCAGGTTCAGCATTCCTACCGAAAGGGCGTTATCGCTGCCCTCATTTTCAACCCCGGATATTTGTTTCCAGAGTAAAAAGAAAATCAACATGTTAACCACAATCGAAACGGCAATGTTGGAAGGGGCGACCATAAAATGTTTGAAATACAGATAAAGTGTGCAAAAGATCAGGCCTGTTACCAGGCTTAATTTTGCAAGAATAGTCTTGTCCACACTGAAGTACTTGTAGAGCGTATTCACAATGTTCTGGACCTTGTCCAGTAACCAGGAGTCAAGGAGGGTGAAGGGATTCATGGTTCCAGGGTTTGGTGGTTTAGAGAAATTCTATTGATTTTTAGGATTTAGTCAATGAATGCTGGCTGACATGTTGACTTTTTATGTGGGTTGTTTTAGTTTGGAATTAGAAACGTTCGAACATGAGAATCATCAAATTGTTTCGTTTGCTGGATCCGCGAGAGTGGATTTGGTGGCCTTACAAGTGGCTCCGCCACAAGGCGTGGAAGCTACGCGATGAGATTCGAACGCAGAAGAATCGCTTGTCCGAAGTCTTGGAACAAGGTTTGCGTTTCGGCGCACCAAATGGTCCGGACAGGGTTCTGGCTGGCGCATTGCGCGCTCGCGCTCGACAGATAGAGCAGAGTATAAGTCAGAAACTTTCAATCTACCACCAATTGATTTGGACCGCGCAAGTTCTGCGTTCGGTCTATAACGGACTCCATTTCTCATGGAGGCCGTCGCACCCCTAACGAGAGTCGCCCGACAGCAAGGGCGGCTTTTTCGTTTGACAAGGTATCTGTATAATGCTATGGTATAGCCCAACGTTCTAACACAAACCCAAGTTAAGCATGAGTACTGCAACCACCACTGACGCGGCAATTCTGGAAGAACTGCTGGCAACCGAGCTCTTCGGAGGGCTCAACAAGATCACCGACGAAGAGATCGGCTGGGCCAAGGTCCGGCTTGCCAAGGGTATCGCCGGATCTGATCGTGTGGGTAAGGGGAAGGTGATCGGTTCGCTCACCAGACTCGAACAAGTCCTCCACGTTTCGGATTACAAGATCGAAGAAGAGATCGATAATCTCGCCAAGAGCGAGATCGAGGCCTTGGAGGGGATGAGGGAATCGTTCGACGAAGAAAGGGTGAAGGAGTCGTTACTGAAAGTCGCAGAGTTGGAGCGACTGAAGAAGAAACGCCTTTTGCTCAAGTCCCTGGCAAAGCACCTGATCGACGACCGTTTCCGGAAGCAGATGGAGGACAAGGAGATCTGCATGATGTGGATCGATGAGAACTTCGATATGCGTGCTAGCACGCACGAAGAAGAACATCCGGGGCGGCCCACTCGCAGTGCGCGCGTAATGGTCGTCGGTGGTTTCGGAAACCTCCTCGACATCCTCGACGATCATCACTGAGCCCTTACAACTTGGGGAAAGCCCGTCTCACAGAGGCGGGCCTTTCCATTTTTTCTAAACTAATTTCTATGTAGCCACATGTAGATGTCTTCGAGGGCGCGGACGGCATCACCGGCGGCGATGTTGTTTTGATGATAGAGGACGTCGGCGCAATCACCAGCCGCCCAGATGCCCGGAACGTTTGTCATTTGGGTTCTTGGGTCAGTTTTGATACGTTTGTATGCATCCATTTCAACTACTCCTTCAGCGAAATTTGTATTTGGAATCTGACCAATCTCGACGAATATTCCGCCAACTTTTAATTCGTGTTCGCCGGTAGCGTCTTTGTATTTCAAACCAGTGACAAATTTTTCACCAACAATCTCGGTGATCTCGGCGTTCATTATCGCTTTGGCTTTTGGATTGGCTAGAACTTTTTCTACGGTTATCTCATCGGCTTTGAAATTCGCACTTCGTTGAATTACGGTTACTGACGAACAGTAGGCCAAAAGTTGTGCAGCAGTTTCAAGCGCCGCGTTTCCACCACCAAGTACTGCCACATCTTGGCCAGAAAATATTGGTCCATCGCATGAGGCACAGTAGGTAAGGCCCTTGTGTTCGAGAGCATCGGCGCCAGGAATCTTCGAATCAAGTTTTCTTCGGCCCGATCCCGATGCGATTAAGACGGCACGAGACATGATCTCCTCACCAGAATTTGTTGCAACAGAAAAATTATTGAGATCGGATTTCAATAATTTTTCGACGCGAGCATTTTTGGTTTGCAGATATTCGCCAACGTAGTAATCGACGTGGGATTTCAAACTTTTAGCCAAATCAGATCCAGAAATTTCCGGCGTTCCGATCCAGTTGTAAATTTTCTCAGAAACGATAGATTGGCCGCCCCATTCTTCGGTGATGAGTAAGGTTTTGAGTTGTTTTCTAGCCGCATAAACTGCCGCTGCTGATCCAGCTGGTCCTCCGCCGATGATGATTAGGTCGTAAGTCATAAAAAGCCATTAGCCATTGGCTCTTAGCCTTTAGCTTTGGAATTAAAAGTAATGGAGAAATTATAACATATCGCAGAAAATCGTATTGTGTTGCTTTTTCGCCAGATTTTCACTACTATCACCTTAAACCAAATTGACCCGAAAGGGTATAGAACATGCCACAACGAGAACAATCACAAGGTCCTTTGACCTACGTCGAAGCGGGGGTTGATTATGCCCCCCTAGACCTTTTCAAGGTCTTGGCTCAGAAAGCTGCAGCCGCTACTTCCAACAATGCTCGCGGACTCGGGTTCTTGGGACAGGAGAGCTCTCGCGGAGAAAGCGCTTTTATGCTCGACTTCGATCCTCATCACGGGAAGCTGCGCTCTCCAAGGATGGATTTCAAGTTCGCCCATGTCCAGGAAGGCCTCGGAACCAAAAACCTCGTGGCTGATGCCATGATGAAGCATGGTGATCCAACCTACTACGATGCAATCGCCCAGGACACCCTTGCTATGGTCGTGAATGACATGATCACTCTCGGTGCGTTCCCTGTGGTGTCAGCCATGCATCTCGCCGTCAGTAGTGGTGACTGGTTCAACCATGAACAGCGCACCCGGGATCTGACCGAAGGTTGGCGTGCCGCGTGCGACATGGCTGCTTGCGTCTGGGGCGGAGGGGAAACACCAGCTCTGAAAGACATCATCGTGCCAGGAGCTGCCGAACTTTCGGGCTCGGCCTTCGGTGTTGTTCCAGATGATGTGCGTATGGACCAGAGCCGCGTTGCGCCTGGAGACCAGATCATTGTCCTCACAAGCTCGGGGATCCATGCCAATGGTCTCACTTTGGCACGAAAGATCGCCGAAGGTCTGCCGGAGGGCTATCTCACTCGAGTGGATGGGACCAACATGAACTTCGGTGAAGCTCTTTTGCAACCAACGCACATATACGTTCGTGCGCTGTGGGCATGCATCCAGGCTGGTGCCACGATCCACTACGGTGTGAACGTGACGGGTCACGGCTGGCGTAAACTCATGCGCTCTTCCAAGGAGCTCACCTACGTGATCTCGAGGATGCCGCCGCGTCAGCCGATCTTTGACTTCCTTCAAAAGCATGGAGGGGTTGAGGAACGTGAGATGTACAGCAACTTCAATATGGGCGCTGGATTCGTACTGTTCGTACCGAGTGGTTCGGCGGGGCGAGTGCTCGAGGTCGTGCAAGCCGGCGATTATGCTTTTGATGCCATGATCGCTGGGTTCGTGGCGGAAGGTTCGAGGAGTGTCATTATCAAGCCCCGCGATATCGTGTTCGAAGGCGAGTCGCTACAAGTTCGTTGATCGATAAGATCACAACGCTTTAACAAGCGAAAGGCCCCGGTGAACCGGGGCCTTTCGATTTCTATATTTTACTTCTTTCTCCTTAGAAAACTTGGCACCGCGCTCCAATCGTCATCTTCTTTGGAATCATCGGAGAATGCATCGTCGATTATTTCGATTGAGTCTTTCTTTGGACTTGTCGGAATGAAATCATCATCGATTGGCTCTATGACTTCTGTTTTCTTGTTAGCTTTCTTGTCTTTTTCTGGAAGCTCAACTGTTTTTTGAATTGTTATGTCAGCCTGAGTCTGGAAAAGAGATTTTCGTGGAGAATCAGTTGGGAAGCCTGTTGCGATAACTGTAATTCTGATTTCACCTTTCTTTAATTTCTCGTCGCGAGTCGTACCAAAGATAACTTTAGCATCTGGGTCGATTGATTCGGTAATAATTTTCGCAGCAGTCTGAACTTCCTGAATTCCCAAATCTTCGTTACCGGCGATAGAGAAGAGAACTCCTTTGGCGCCATTGATTGAGATTTCGAGAAGTGGAGAATTGATGGCTCGAAGAGCGGCTTCTTCGGCGCGGTTCTCGCCAGAGGCACGGCCAATTCCCATAAGAGCGGATCCTGCGTCGAACATGATGGCGCGAATATCGGCGAAGTCGACGTTGATGATTCCTGGAGTAGTGATGAGATCAGTGATTCCTTCAACAGCTTGTCGCAAGACTTCGTCGCACATAGCGAAGGCGTCTTTGAAAGTCGTTTCTTTGTCAGAAATTGCGAGAAGTCTGTCGTTTGGAATGATGACGATGGCGTCAACTTCTTTTTCAAGTTCTTTGATACCCATCTCCGCTAGTCGCATACGGTTCTGCCCCTCGAAAGAAAATGGTCGTGTGACGACGGCAACTGTTAGGATGCCTTGTTCTTTGGAAGCGCGAGCGACGATTGGCGCAGCACCTGTTCCTGTTCCGCCACCCATTCCACAAGCGATGAAAACCAAGTCAGCACCTTTGATGACGTCTTGGATTTCGGCTTTTGTTTCTTCGGCTGCGCGTTTACCAACTTCTGGGTTCATGCCGGCACCGAGTCCTTTGGTTAAGTTTTTTCCTAGATTGATTTTCTTGTCTGCGAGAGACTTGTGGAGATCCTGAACATCGGTGTTCATGACGATGAATTCAACGCCGTTAACCTTTGAACCGATCATGTGGTTGATGGCATTTTTGCCTGATCCGCCAACGCCAATAACCTTTATTCGTGCAAAAGTTTCGATATCTGGATTTAGTTTGGCCATATAAAAATTGGTTTAAAATTTAGTAACCTGTAAGACAGTATATTACCAGAATCTAGGGAATGTCAAAGCGGCCAAAAAGATTGACAAATTGGCCTAAAATGTTGTTTTTTCAGAGAAATTTTACGGCATCAACTGTTTGCCGATGCCACTACCGAATTTTTTGATCGAGTGAATTATTTGTGAGAAGAAGTTTGGATAACTATTATCCTTTTGATTGTCATTTCCGAACATACAAAGTCCGTAAGCGCCGAACCATGTTGGGTCAATTCCATTTTTATTTTTCAAACCATTGATTTTTGACGGAAGCCCGAGAATCTTTTTGGAAATTTCCTCGACGCCTTTGACATTCGCCCCTCCGCCGATGATGATGGCGCCGGCAGGTAGTCGTTCATCGCGATTAATTTTTTTCAAAAACTTTTGGATAACGTCGAAGATCTCGTTGATACGTGAATTGATAATGTCGTCGATTTTTCTTTGTGGAATGTCTGTTGCCGTTTTGCCAAGTTTGATACCTTCGGCGTCATCGAGTGAAACTTTGAGTCCCAGAGCCAAGTCGTTGGTGATGTTGTTCGATCCGACAGGGAAGACGCGAGCCGAAATGATGTTGCCGTCTTCGAACACGATGACTGAAGTTGTCTCATTACCAATATCGATGAGAATACAACCAGCAGTTTTCTGTCTGTCATCAAGCGCTACGTTTGAAGCGGCGACAGGGTGAGCGATGACGTCTACAACATCAATACCCGCGGCGTTGATTGATCCGACAAGATCTTCTAAGTGTTGATTAGAGCAATTTATAAAAAGCGTCGTGATCTCAAGTCGTACGCCACGTAGCCCCTCGACCTTGCCAAAAAATTCTTTGCCATCGAGTTTGTAAATAACAGGCAAGGTTTCGATTGTGTGTTTATTTAAATTCTTCAGACTCTGTTCGGCATCTTTGATGGCTTTTTCGATATCGAGTCTTGTGACTTCATTGTCAGCACGAGAAATGATAGCTCCGCCGCGCGCAACTTTGGATTCGAGAGTTGTTCCACCGATAGCGATTGTCGCTTGGCGAATTTTGATACCGGAGCTTATTTCGGCGTCGTGCACGGCTCCTGCGATCGATTTGACCAATTCTTTCTGATCAAAAACAAAACCTTTTTTCAGGCCTCGTGTTTCGGCAACTCCAGTGCCGATGATTCTTGAGTTTTTAGCGTTCTTGTCGTTGATATGTTCTACGACACAGACTCTTGTTGTCGAACTACCAACGTCAATCCCGACAGTTACATTTTTCGCCATAAAAATTCAGAGAAAAACTACTCTGCAAACTTTGACATGTAGAGTTTTTCCTGAGATTCCATTTTACTACCATGTGTGTATCCGGCCAAATGAAGCATGCCGTGGATAACTAGAAAAATAAGGTGATTTTGGAAATTTCGATCAAATTTTGGCGCTTCTTTTTTGATTTCTGCGAGATTCAAAATAATTTCACCGGTGGTCTTGCTCAGAGGGAAGCTCAAAATGTTTTTGTGCGTGTCGTCACCTTTGTAGGCTACGCTTAATTTCTTGATTTCGGTCGGAGAGACGAAAGAAATAGAAAGTTCATATTTATCACCCAGGATCTGGTGCTTGAGAAGCGCAAAAGGCACTCTTGGGAGAGCACCTTTTGTCGTCATTGATACATTTAAATTTTTAGCTTCGAGATTTTGCATTAGGCGATCTTGCCGAGCTTCTTCAATTTCGCGTATTCGTTTCTTTTTTCCATTCTTTTCAAGGCGTTTTTCTTCATGACATAAGCTGAGGTACTACGCTTCGCATATCGGCCGTCTTTGACGTGGCGGATAATTCCAGATTCACGTACGCGCTTTGAAAATCGGCGCATAACTGAGGCGCTTGATTCTGTTCCGTTTTTCTTGATTTCGATTACTGTTCTTGCCATAAGTGGGTAAAAGATAACATGGATTAGTATTTCGTGCAATAGGGAGATGGGGAACGAACAAGGCCGGCAGGTAATCCCTGCCGGCCTTG
>CAZSFS010000021.1:0-4780 GCA_964606255.1 uncultured Candidatus Saccharibacteria bacterium
GTCGGCGGTGGAATATACGAATCGAGATTATTTTCATTTACCCAACCATCAATACCTGATGCAAAATCGACATACCAGTAATTGATTCCGCCAGTTGTCCAAACTGGATTTATAGGTCCAGCCGAACTGTTTGTTATAACACCAACAGTGCCGGCGACTTGATTTCCAGCATTACCAGAAGCATCTGGTGTAACTTTAATACTTGTTGTTGTGTTTGTTTCGACTTGATTACCGCTAGCAAAACTAGTTGAAAGTGTTGGCGAACTGACGGCATTAGAAACTCCCGAAGTATTTCCAACGTTATCAACCGCAGTAATCGTGTAACTATAAGTTCCAGTTGATGTGACGTTTGTATCGACAAAAGTTGTTTGATTTCCTACGTTCACCATTGTGCCTGGATTTCTGGTGACATTATAGTGACTAACTCCTCCGGCGTCTGTTGACGCCGCCCAAGACAATCTAATTTCACTTACTGAGCGATATGTCGAAGCAGCTCCTGTTGGGTTGGTTGGAGGTGTTAGGTCATCAAAGTTGGCCAAAATGAATTGATTAACGACCGGCGTTCCAGCGGCACCCGTACAAGTGGCCGCAGAGTAAGGAGTAACGGTTAAAGTGTACGCACCCAAAATTTGAGTTGCTGTCGGCCAAGAAGTGAACGCCGTTGCACCAGAATCACCAAACAATGCGTACGGTGAAGAGCTTTCACACTGAGTATAAGCAGTAAATCCAGACGGTCCGGTCAGGTCAAACTTGATACTTGTTGGTGCTGGATTTCCAGGATTTGCTTTGATTGAAAAGGCTCCACTAAGTGGTGCGTAGGTAGCATTTGCCTGACTTCCAACGTTTAACTGCTGACCTGAGGCAAGCGTTGAAACAACCGTACCATTCGTTTGAACAACCTGGAGAGACGAAACGATTGTCGGTATTGCTGTTGTTGTTACGGTAACTGGCGCTGACTGATTTGAACAATTTTGTGTCGGCGCACTATCACAAGCAGATATTGTGTATGAATAAAGTGTTCCCTCCACCAAATCAAGGTCGGTTGTTGAGGTGCCCGAGATAGGAGAACCAATGTAAGTACCGTTTCTATAAATTTTGTAAGTAACCGGAGAAGAAGGATCTGTAACTGCACTCCATGACAACGCAATTGTTGTAGAGGTAACTGCGCCAACAGAAAGAGTTGGGACAGCAGGAGCGGTTGTGTCAATCGGAGCGGCTACACTAAACGTACGACTAACGCTTGTTGTCATCATGTTACCTGCAGTATCCTGACAGCGCACATATCGAGTATAAGTTGTTCCATTAACAAGACCAGTGAGTGTCGCAGTATGGCTTGTAGAACCAGCGCCCGAAAAAGTATTGGCCATACTAGTGTAAGCTACGTCCGTTGTGTTCCATTTACATGTTGCTACTTCGTTAGTAGTAACTGAAAGAGTTGTGCTTGTGGTACCAGCTGGTAGAACCTGACTTGCAGTCGGAGCGGTGATTGTAGCCGTTGGAACAGTCGTGTCGGCTGGAGCTGCTGTTGTTTCACTGATTACAGAAGACTGGGCCGAACAGTTTGTGGTAATTGCGGTGTAACAAGCTTGAACTTTATAATAGTATGTTGCGTTCGAAGAAAGAGACGAGTTTGTATAACTGAGAGCTGTTTGCAGGGTTGAATTTAATTGAGAGAAAGATCCTGTCGCCGATGTACTTCGGAAAATTTTGTATCCTATTGTTTGACCAGCTGCTCCAGTAGAGGCGCCCCAGGTAACCGTGATTGAATTTTGTGTAGCTGTAGTAGATAACCCTGATGGCACAGAAGGAGCGGTGATGGTTGCGGTTGCTGTGGTGCCCGAAACTTGAGAAGTGAGTGACGAAGCATTGTTTGCATCATCACGTGCACGTAATCGGTATTTATAAACTGTTCCAGAAATTAAATTTTGATGAGTAAAAGTATGAGTTCCAGCCAAAACAGTTCCTATTGGTGTGTTGGTATCTATAGACGTTGAGCCTCCTGCATTTGCATAAATTACATAATCAAAAACGTTGACAGAAGAAGATGGAGACCAATTTAAAGTAAGAGAATTAGTTGTTGGAGAAGTAACCGTAACGCTTGTCGGAGCGGCAACAGAAAGCGTTGTCGCTGCTACTCTGGTAGAAAGTGCGGATTTGTTACCCGCAGCATCTACGGCTTTGACATTATAACGATAGGTTTTTCCAGAAAGAAGTCCTGAGTTTATATACGTAGTTGCCGGAGCATTTACAATAGCGAAAGGAGTGGTGGTGTTAACACTTGTTGCGCCACCATTATTTCTATAAATTTCGTACTTCACGACTCCAACATTGTCTGTCGAGGCGGTCCATGTAAGGCGCAGAGAACTAGATGTTGCCAAACTAAGACTAAAATTCGTTGGAGTTGAAGGGGCAACAGTATCAGCCACCGGATAAGTACAAGAACCGTCGTTTTGGGTCGCATTTGAATTGTAATTTGTTGCCGTTGGGTCAGTACAGCCATAAATGACAGCAGGAGTAGTCACAAAGTTCATTGGAAGACTTTGTGTTTTGGAGATTGCTGGAATGGAAGGATTGCTTAGGTCTTTGTAGTAACCAACACATTGCAGTTTAAAATTAGAGCCCGGAGTTATATTTGGAATTGTTACATTTTCAGTGAAATTACCCGAGGAAAGATACGAACTATATTGATTGTCTACAAAATCACCGACCTCTGCACCATTGTTTTGAAACCAAGAGAACTTAAGCCTAGAAAGTCCGTAGCCAGGAGCAACTTCAACCTGACACGTCATGGGAAGAGTTTGTCCTACAGAAATCGTCGTTCCAGATATAGGTGCAACGAGACCAATCGAATTCGTTCCGGCAACAACCTGTGCCTTCTGATTATTTCCTCCTGTGAAGAGTGATCCGAGTGACACGACGAACGCAAGCGCGATTACTACGAAAAAGGCTCTTTGTAATTTCATACAATGATAATAATTATAAAATTTTAATGAACTAATTATAAAACAAAGCCTGACAATAAGATATTGTCAATTCAGTAACATGTTTAAAACTTTATAATTATTAAATTTTATTTAGATTTGAAAATTTTTCGAGAATGTCTTCAATCGACACATCAGCAACTTCTTCCACGCCTTCTAATTTAAATTTGTTTGATTCAATTTCTTTGTCACCGATAACCATAGTGTATGGGATTTTTTGACTCTTGGCTTCGCGAACGCTTTTGCCAAGCCCGGCCGTCATAAGTTCGGCGCGAATACCGTTCTCGGTCATTTTTTCATGGACTTCTCGAGCAAAAGTTTCATGATTGTCTTTTATGGGCACAAGAGCAACTTGGATTGGTGAAAGCCAAAATGGGAATTGTCCGTTGAAATGCTCAATTGCAATGGCAAGGAAACGCTCGAGTGAACCAGCAACGGCTCGATGAATCATGGCAGGAGTCTTTTTCAGGCCATCCTTGTCGGTATATTCCAACCCAAAACGCCTTGGCATATTGAAATCTAACTGAGCAGTTCCTAATTGACGTTCACGCCCAAGGGCATCAAAGAACATGAAATCCAGTTTTGGACCGTAAAATGCAGCTTCTCCCTCGACACGTTTGTAAGGTAAATTATTCTTTTTAGCTATATTTTCCAATATATTTTCAGATTCATCCCAGAGTTCTGGCTCTCCAAGATACTTTTCCGGAGTTTTTGGATCACGCACAGACAAGGATACCCAAAAACCTCCTTCCTTCCACATACCAAGCGATGTATAAAATTCCTTGATAATAGAAACAATATTAGTGATTTCTTCTTCTATTTGATCAGGTCTGACGAACAAATGGCCATCGTCCTGGGAAATCGCACGCACTCGAGCAAGACCCAGGAGCTCTCCGGCTTGTTCGTCACGATAAACGACACCGGTTTCCATGTAACGCAAAGGCAAATCCTTGTAACTACGAGGTTTTGAGGCATAAATTTGGGTATGGTGCGGACAATTCATCGGCTTCATGACAAATTCCGCATTACTCATGCCTTTTACCTTGAAAAGTTCGTCAGAAAACTTCGTCCAGTGACCAGATGTCTCATAGAGCTCCTTTTTAGTGATATGAGGGATTGTAACCTTTTGATATCCAAAGCGTTTTTGAATTCCCTGAATCTTATCCACGATCAAATCACGCAAAATAGTGCCTTTTGGCGTAAAAAGCGGAAGTCCTGGACCGACAAGGTCAGAAAAAGTAAACAAATCAAGCTCTTTTCCGAGTTTTCGGTGATCACGCTCCTTGGCCTGAGCCAACATTTCCATGTGTGCATCCAATTCTCCTTTGTTTTCAAAAGCCAGACCGTAAATACGGGTCAGCATCTTGTTTTTCTCGTCTCCACGCCAGTAAGCACCAGCGATTTTATCGAGTTTGAATGATTCGGCGTCGATTTCCTCGGCCGGATTGCCAGAGTGTCCGCCTCGGCACAAGTCAGTGAATCTCCCGCATGTATATAGAGTGATTTTCTCACCTTTTTCCGCAATTTCCTCAATAAGCTCCAATTTATAAGGGTTTTTGACGAAAATCTCTCTTGCCTCATCGACTGAAACTTCTTTGTGAGTAAATTCTTTCCATTCAGAAAGGAGTTTTTTCATGGTTTTCTCAATTTTTGGGAGATCGGCGTCGGTTAGAGGCTTGGAGAATTCCATGTCGTAGTAAAAGCCGGTATCGATAGCGGGTCCTAGGGTGAGCTTGGTATCAGGATAGTGTTCCAAAACTGCAGCCGCAAGCAAGTGGGCCAAAGTATGTCTTTTCTTC
>CAZSFS010000021.1:4880-8022 GCA_964606255.1 uncultured Candidatus Saccharibacteria bacterium
GGTGTTAATGTAAGCAAGCGGCATAGCCAAGAACGAAAAGATAATCGGAATAGTGATACGCATATGAAGATGCCTTTTTTCAACATCATTGATTCTTTTATTTTTTATTTCTTTCGAACGGTATGCGTATTCTCTCATAGCAAATAACAAAACACCGATTATGAAAATATTCGCTGCGAATACAACAACTGCGACGGGCGAAAGCGAGTACAGTCCGAGCAAATGAGAGGAAAAAGGCACAAGCGCCACAAAAAACAAAAAAGCAGCAGAAAGATTCAAAAAATTATGATTGTGAGTTTTGACAAAATCAGTTGTAACAGCATGATATCCTCTCCAGTAAGTAAAGAGTGTAGCGAATGATAAGACATAGGACAAAAACAACGGCAGAGAGTTTTTTAAAATTTGCAGGATTGCCTCGTCAGAAACAAAACCGAGATTTGGAACTTTTATTTCGAGAACCAAAAGCGTCATGACAATGGCGAAAATGCCGTCGGCCAAAACTGAAAGTCTGGATGAATTTTGCATGCAAATATTGTAATACATTTCCGAATGACTTTCATCTCGTAAATCAAAAAGTCCCGATATTACTCGGGGCTTTTTGATTTTTTATAATGAGTTTATATATTCTCTCGTCTTCATCCCGAAATATCCGGTACCCGAAACAAGTCCATATGGCGCTAAAATTTCATTTCGGTGAGCTTCTTGGAATTTTATAAGCGCCGCAAAAGTGAGCGGTCCAAAATAATCTGTCTCTTTTCCCAAAGACCCTGGTCCATAGACAGCAACAACAAATCCTGATTTATTGAGAAATTGTTGAAGTTTTTTGACATCCAAATCTCTCTGGCCAAATCTTAGATTTTTTTGAAAATTGTTTTCTAGATTAGTTTCTATCTGCGTGACGACTGGATCAGCCGCGACTGACGTTATTTCTGTTTTTATTTCTATTTTGTTTACATTGTTTATTATCTCTTTTGGATAACTTCCAGAAGATGTGACTTCTCCTCCGGAAGATTGTTCACTTCCAAAAAGGCCGAAAATTGAGAATGATGTCGTTTCGCAAGTAACCGTTTTATCTGATTGATTGACTGAACAATTCGATAAAGCTCTCCAACCAGATCCATCTTCATAGTGATAGATTGTAAGGGTTGAAATATCAATTCCGACAACATCTTCGTTAGTATAATTAATAGTTACTTCGACAGGAGCGTCAAAAGAATCATTAATTTCTGTTCTTTCATCTTCAAAAGCTTTGAGAGAATATGCATTTCCAATCCACTGTTTTGCTACCGGTACAGAAATTTCATTTCTAACTAATTCTTTCTCGAGTTTTATGGCTTCGATTGCCACCGCATCTAAACCAGACTTCATGTTTGGTGGAGCAATCACCTCTATAGACCTTCCAGAATTTGCTATTGTTACGGTCGTGCCCGCCAAGCTCGTGGCCCTACTTGCTTCGTAACTAATAATGCTCGATTCACCCTTACATCCGATTGTCTTGAATTCCCCTTCTTGGCTTTCTGCGAGATTGGAATTGTCGTCATAAGAAAGGACCTTGAACCAATATCCTGCACAAGAAGTAAGTCCCGTAATTTCTATTGAATGATCAGTTGTTTTTGCTGCACCAGCAGAAATTTCTCCTTTGAAATCACTTGTTGGTCCATATTCAACAACAGATGTTCCCTCGATCGAGGTTGTCCAACTAATCGTTGCGGTGTTATTTGTCGCGGAAGCTGTCGGTTCTCTTTGAATGGTTATGGGATCTTGCCCCGATTCTTCTGGAGTTGCAGTAACCGACCTAGAACGCTCGCTTTCAGAACCATCAGTAAGAGTTGTGACCTCAAAAATGTATTCTGTTCCATTTTCCAGACCAGTAACAGTATAGGAAAATTCCGTATCACCCGTATCAACAGTCTGTTCACCAAATTTCCCGGCAAAATAATAAATCCGATAACCCGTTATTACTTCCGGAGAAAGTTCGCCTTCGTTTGGATCTGTCCACTCAAGCAAAACCTCGGCATCTCCCGCAGTAGCAGTAACCCTAGGTGGTGCATTTACACCAAAAGCAATCTTGGGATAAACAACAAAACTCCAAAAACATACAAGTCCTGCGACAATTATCATCACTAACGCGTGTTTATTGGCTGGCTTTAACGAATTAGTTTTTGGCATAGAAAAAATAAAAAACTCCTAGACTACTAATAAACGAATCATAACATCTTTTTCATTTTACCAAGGAAGATTGTTCACAGTTTTCCTAATCTCCTTCTAGCGAAGTAAAATCTAAATATTTCGAATCCCGAGGACCTAGCGAAGCGATCCCGCAGGGTGAGAAATATTTAGATTTTGCGGAGCCCTATATCACGCCGTCTTTCTGCGCTTGCCAGAGTTTGAAATAGTATCCGCCTTTTGCGAGAAGTTCCGCATGACCACCATCTTCGACAATTTTGCCTTTATCTAGAACGACAATACGGTCCATTTTCTGAACAGTTGAAAGTCTGTGTGCTATGACAAGCGTCGTGCGGTCTTTCATCACTTCGTCAAAAGCTTTTTGAATGAGGTTTTCACTTATAGAATCAAGCGATGACGTGGCTTCGTCGAGAATCAATATTGGTGCATCTTTGAGCATAACGCGAGCAATAGCCACACGTTGACGCTGGCCGCCAGAAAGTTTTACTCCACGCTCGCCCACGAGAGTATCGTAACCATCTTTGAACTCACGGATAAATTCATCCGCATGGGCTTTTTTCGAAGCTTCGAGCATGGCGAGTTTCGAAGCATTTGGATCGCCGTACATAATATTTTCTTCTAGGCTTCGGTGGAAAAGCGCCGGCTCTTGCGGGACGTAAGAAATATTTCGACGTAGATCATCTTGAGTTATGTTTCGGATATCCTGACCATCAATTTTTATCGCGCCGGATTGAACATCTTCGAAACGCAAAAGTAAATTCGTGATTGTCGTCTTCCCTGATCCAGAATGTCCAACGAAACCAACTTTTTGTCCGGCCGGAATTTCTAATTTGAATTTCTTGAAAACATCTTTACCGTCTTTATATTCGAAAGAAACATTTTCAAAAGAGATATTTCCGTTTTTGATTTTGCATTTTTCAGGTTTCGCGGGATCGAGAATGTCGATTGGCGTTTC
>CAZSFS010000022.1:0-1637 GCA_964606255.1 uncultured Candidatus Saccharibacteria bacterium
ATGCATCCCGTAGTAGAATTTTAAATGGATTATGTTCTACGTCTATTACTTGGAAAGCGAGGTTAGAGATGAGTCTTACGTGGGATTCACGAGCAATCTGCGCAAGAGGTTGATAGAACATAATCGCGGGTTAAACCCTTCTACGAAAAGATACCTACCTTGGAAATTGGTGTATTATGAAGCATGTCTAGAAGAAAGTGACGCGAGAAGGCGAGAGAAGTATCTGAAAACTACCCAAGGAAACAGACTACTCAAATTGAGATTGAAAGATTACAGATTTAATAGGTCGAAAGGTTTAACAATTTAAAATTTCACTACAGGATGGAAACATTTATCAAAGCCGACATTTTCTTTTTCGTCACGACTATTGCCGTCGTTCTCGTAACCGCGGGAGTGATTTTTGTTTTCTTTCATTTGGCCAAGTTCTTAGCAACCTGCAATCGAATAGCCAAAAACGTTGAATTGAAAGCCACAGAAATAAGTGGCGAAGCCAAAGAGTTGATTGCCGACGTCCGCGAGAGTTTTTTGTTTCGTTTGTTGTTTCCAAAGCCGAAAAAACCCGCCAAGAAAAAGAAAAAGCCCGAGTAGCCCTCGGGCTTTTTCTTCGCAGGTTTTCGTCACGGGCCATCGTGGTTGTTCCATTTTGAACCTTCCGGGTTCGCTACGTCGCCAACCACACTCCAATGGTGCTCGATTGCGTCATAGTTGTATTCTGTTCCGTCGCAGATGACGCGAAAGAATAAACACTTGTCGCAAAACTTGGGTGACTTTATCCTGCATTTACCTCTTGGCCTGCCTATTGTTGAAGTCATCAAAAAGACGTCGTTCTCGCGAGTCGAGAACATAAAATAATCTTCTCCTTTGCATCTGTATTGAAAAAGCGTTCCGTGAGTCGCGATCTTTCTCGGTTTGTCACACAAGGTGTCGAGTCGGACCGGCGTTTGGGCGAAGACGTTCTCAGTCAGAGCTGAGAATGCAAAAAGTGCTACGAGGGTTTTCATGATGAGTGGGGTTTGCCACCAATTATATTAGAATCCCAAATCTTTAAAAAGAGTTTTGAGCTCAGGAGCTGTCAATTTCCTAAATTGGTTTGGTTTTAATTTGCCCAGGAGGATGTTCATGACACGAAAACGTTTCAAGTATTTGACCTTGAATCCCAAGTTGGCGCACATCTTGCGAATCTGACGATTCTTGCCTTCGGTCAAGATGATTTCAAAAGAATGTTTGTCGACTCGGCGGATTTTGGCCTTTTTGGTTTTGTAATCGCCGATTCGGACTCCGAGATTCATCTTGACCAAAAATGCGTGAGTGATTTCTTCTTCAAGTGTGACCAAGTATTCCTTGTCGTGGTCGTTTTCGGGATTGAGAAGCTTGTCGGTTAGACGACCGTCGTTGGTCATGAGAATGAGACCTTCTGAGTCCTTGTCTAGGCGACCGATAGGGAAAACGCGCTCGGGGAATTTGGCCACGTCTTCGATGCTTTTTTCGTCCGCGGCCGACACAACAGTCGAGACTCCTGCGGGCTTGTAATAGGCATAATAGACGTAATTCGGGGCTTCAAAGCCCTGTAGGGTGACCTTGTCGGTCTCGGTGACCTGGTCGCCCAAGACGGCCTTTTTGCCGTTTATAAAGACCTT
>CAZSFS010000022.1:1737-7701 GCA_964606255.1 uncultured Candidatus Saccharibacteria bacterium
GGGAATTCAGATTTCATCGGACGTGTTTCAGGCGGGCCGCAAAGAATAATACGGCTAGCATGATGATGCCGAGAACTATAAACAAATTATTGTAATTTGTAAATGACAAGACCAAAGTTCCAATTGCTGGACCAATGATGTAAGCCATCGGGGAAGCGTTTCGATAAAGCGCGATCATATGAGAATCCTCTGCGTCGACATGTCGGAAAAAATAACTTTCGTTGCCGACTTGGACGAAACTTGCACCAATACGAGTAAGCACGAGTCCTATTGTCCAGCTGATAAAACTACCATCGGCAAAGATTCCGAGTCCGATAGTTGAAAGTCCGATGATTAGAAATCCAACAGCAATAAGTTTTTTTTCCGAGCGATATTTGTCGGCCAAACGTCCAATTGGAACTTCAAGTGTGACATAAGGAATATGCATGATAGCGAACATCGTTCCGATTTGTTGCCAATCGAAGCCTAAAAATCCATTAAGATAAATTGGTGTATAAACAGCCATCCAACTAAAAAAGAACGACAACATTAGACTAGTAATGTAAACGTTAAATAGATTTTTACTTCTTAGAAATCTTTTTAGGATATGTGAGAAAGAAATTTTTCGGTGTGACGGTGGAATTTGAATTTTTTCTAAATCTTTGATGAAAACCAGAAACATAATGATGACGAAAATTCCAGCGATGAGATAAATTAACTTGAACGAATTATTTTTTAGAATTATACCGGCCAAAAGTGGTCCCACGAGATACGCCAAGTTGTAGATGGCTAGATAAATACCGCGAGTGATCCCGGTATTCTTTTTTTTCGACATGCCTTCGATCATCACGTCGATGGTGAAGTACAGACCGTAACCTGAAGCGATATAAAGGATAAAGAAAAGACCGAAAAATATCGGCATTTCGAAGTTGAGCATGCCGAGCACGGATAATAGATAGACAAAACCGGTCAGATGAAAGACGCCGCGTACGCCAATACTTTTCAGGATATCTGGAAGGTAAGACAAGAACACTATCGAGGCGATCGAACCGAGAGAAAACAAAATTCCCACGACACGTACGTCGACATAAAGCCCGAGAAAGCTCGAGTCAATGTAGCCGGTGAGCGCCAATGCTACCGTCAATAAAAAACCAATTACGAAAACAGATCGTAAGCTTCCGACGCGTTTTTCCATCCCGATAGTGATAGGTCGCGGTCTTTAAAATTAATACTGTTCGCAATTCCCCCGAAAGTGACCGCGATCACTATCGGGATCCATGCTTATATTTTAACAGAGAGTATGCGTCGACTTATACACTTAGTACCACAGGGATGACAACAGGACGTTTTCCAGTTGACTGGAACAAGAATTTTGATATTTTGCGGTTGATTGCTTCTTTGACGTAGTCGAAATCAATCGGATCCATGCCGGCAATTGTTTCTTCGGTCGTGGCTTTGATCATCGTGCGAGCTTTTTTCAAGAGTTCCTGATTTTCTTTGAGATACACGAAGCCACGAGAGATAAGATCGGGTGACTTTTTAACTTTTTTGTTGGCCACATCAATCATGACGATGATCATAAAGATTCCGTCTTGGGCGAGAGCTTTGCGATCGCGAATCACGAGATGTTGAGTGTCAGAAACAGAAAGTCCGTCGATAATAACGGCATCGGCTGGAACTTTTTCTTTGAGTTTGATTACGGTATTGCCCTTGTCGCGAAGCTCGATGATATTGCCGTTATCAGCAATGATAACGTTTTCTGGTTTTGCCCCGCGAGCAACAGCCATTTCGCCGTGGATTTTCACGAAGTGGTGATGACCGTGAACTGGCATGAAGTATTTGTACTTGATCTGACTGTGAATCCACATAAGCTCATCGCGTTTGCCGTGACCCGATGCGTGAACAACGTTATCGATGTAGGTAATGATTTTGGCATCGCTTCGATAGAGATTGTCTTTGAGTTTTGTCACAGACATTTCGTTTCCCGGGATGACCGAAGAAGAAAGGATGATGGTGTCGTTCGGAGTTAGACGCACTTGTTTGTGAGTTTTGTTGGCCATACGCATAAGCGCGGCAAATTCTTCGCCCTGCGCACCGGTGGCTAGCATCATAATCTTGTGCGGAGGATAACTTTCCATTTCTTCGACAGGAATGACGTGAGACATCTCGGTCAATTTCAATTGTTCGACGATACCAATGTTTGTTTTCATTGAGCGACCTTCGACGACGACGTATTTGCCGTGTTTTTTGGCGAGCTTGATGAATTCGACGATACGTTCGACTTGGGAAGCGAACGTGGCGATGATCAGTCGTCCTGTGACATTTTTCATAATGCCGTCGATTGTTTCGATAACTTTTCTTTCTGACTGAGACCAGCCCGGAGTTGTGATACCGGTCGAGTCCATGGTCATAAGAAGAACATTTCGATCTTTAAAGATCTCGTATTGAGCAACTTCTTTTTCAGTCGGCACGCCGTCGGTGTTTTCGATTCGGACGTCGCCGGTTGAAACGATGTCACCATAAGGTGTTTCGATGATAACTCCGGTTGAATCTGGAATAGAGTGAGTTAGACCAAAGAAACGAACTTTGAAGTCTGGTGAAAGTGGAATCGCGCCATCATCTTTCTCAACGATTTTGATGTTGAGTTTGAGACCTGGGAAGTCAGTCGCTTTTGATTTGATTAGAAGCGCGCCGAACTCACGTGTGTAGATTGGCGGATTGCCGATACGGTCGATAAGGTAGGGAATTCCTCCGATGTGATCAAGGTGACCGTGGGTAATAACCAAAGCTTTGATCTTGTGTTTGTTTTCTTCGAGATAACGGGTGTTTGGAATGATGTAGTTAACACCAGGATTGTCTTCGTCGGCAAATTCGATACCGGCATCGATGACAATGATTTGGTCGTTCATTTCAACCATCGTCATGTTGCGACCGATTTCCTCAACTCCACCAAGTGGAATTATGCGGATGTCGCCTGGAGCTAGCGGCGGAACTTTGTCTGCGCCTGGTCGTCGTTCACTTCGAGCATCGGGACGATTGTCTCGTGGTGCGAAGTTTTTTTCTGGCTTGTGTGAGCTAAATGTTCTTGGTTTGTGACCGAAAGATTTTTTCACGCCACCTGTACGAACAGGTTTCGGAGCACTTGCGCCCATAACTGAGGTTGAGTTCGGGCCAGTTCGTCTTTTCGGTGATTGACCAGACGAAACATAAGTTCGCGTCCTGCCGGAGTTTTGCTGTGAGTCTGTTTTTTTTATCATGTTTTTAATTTGTTATTAATTTTCTGCTGTTTTGTCTTTGCTAAAGAATTTCCATACGGCGTCAGTTCTGATATACCAATCTTTAATGTTCAAAAATCTTTCGAAACTTCCGGTGATTCTATCAAGCTTTACACCTTTGACTCGTTCACTTTCCATATAGATGAATTCTGGTGAATAAATGAATATGGCTGGCATGTCGGCTTTGATTTGGGTGGAAACCTCGGAAAGTTTTTTGGCACGAATGTCTGGATCAGTTGTCGCAATCAGGTCTTCGAGAGATTTATCGACTTTGGTATTGGTGTAGAGGGAAATGTTTAGACCCGGATCGTTTCTTTGTGACGAATGCCAGAAAGCGAATAGGTCGGAATCATTTCGGATAATCTGACCGAAAAATAATGCTTCGTAATCACGCGGACGAATGATTGTTTGGTTTAGCATGCCGGTTTCAAAAACTTTGATCGAAACATCAACGCCGAGCTTGGCCAGATCTTCCTTTATCAGTTCACTTGTGGCACGAAGTTCGGCGACATCGGCGGTGGCAATCGAGAACTGCAAACGCTTGCCGGATTTTTCACGGAATCCAGTCGCTTCGTTTGTTTTCCAGCCAGCGGCGGTTAGCATTGATTCGGCTTTTGAAAAATCAGTATCCAGGTCCTCTATGACTTCACTTGAATCTGTATTTAAAGATGTTGGAACAGGAGAGTTAATTACTTGACCAAATCCGTACAAGACTTCGTTTATGATTTTGTTTTTGTCGATGGCGAGATCGAAAGCAGAAACAACTTCTTTGTCACGAAAAATGTCATTGTGATTGGCATTGAAAAATAGTCCAAATACTCGCCCAAGAGTTGCTGTGGTCGGTTGGTAGCCAAGTCTTCCGAGTTCGGCGGCGCTTTTTGGAGAAATGGAACTTATCTGATCGACGCGACCCTTGCGATAGGCGCGAATGAGATCAGATTCGCTTTTGAAAAATACGAATTTGATATTTTGGATATAAGTTTTTTCGCCAGTATAGCCGCCCCAGGTTGTTAGACGAAATTCTTCGACCAAGCCTTTTTTGTCTTGTACGACGCTCGAAATTTTATAGGCACCGGATCCGATTGCTTCGAGATTATTTTTGGCGAGATTGAATTCTTCTGGTTGAAAATTTTCCCAAATGTGTTTTGGCAAGATTCCTAAAGTTGTGTTTTCCAAAAACGATGCGTACGGTCCACTCAATCTAAATATTACAGAATTTTGATCGTTTGTGTCTTTGGAAACGGCCACGCCTTGCCAAATGGCTTCGAGCGGAGATTTGACCATTGCGTCTTTGATTCGTTCTACTGTAAAGATAATATCGTCGGGTGTGACCGGTCGTTTGTCTTGGAATTTGGCGTCAGATCGAATTTTAAAAGTATAAGTAAGCCCATCTGGGGAGATTGTATAAGACTCGGCAATATCTGGGAGAATTTGACCATCGGAGGTTTTTTTCATGAGACCAGAATAAACCAACGTCGAGAGGTCTTTATCCGTGTCTGAAATAGCCAGAATTGGATTGATAAAGCGAGGCGAGCCCAAAAGTCCTTCGGTCAAAGTGCCACCACGCTCGGGTAAATAGACGAGGAATGCGCGATTGATTTTACCTAAAATAGACAAGGCGCTTACCAACATCACAATGAAAAGTGTGAGAAAGACGAAAGTTTGTTTCGGTGAAAAAGAATCTAAAATTACTTTTAGCTTTTTTCTACCAGAGAGTTTTTGTGTCCCGACTCCAAAAGAAGGACTTTTAAATTCTGTCATGTTTAATTTTTCTATAAGATTTTAGAGTAAAACTAGGTAACTAGTTTTGGCCCAAAACAAGACCTGCGACGAGGGAAGCGACTAGTAGTACGGCGAAAACAATCGTAAGGTTGAAAACGAATTTCTCAAAACCACGTCTTTTATGATACGTAACGCCACTGTCATTTCCAGAGCCAAAAGTGCTTCCGATACCTGACTCGGATTTCTGTAGCATTACTGTGATTACTAATATTATAGAGAATATTATCTGCAACCAAGCGAGTGTTCCTTCCATGGGGACTATACTATCAAAGCCTTTAAAATTTTGCAAACACCCCCAGTTTGGCGAAGAGTTGTAATCTTGGTAAAATCTTTTATATGGATCCCGTTAGAGATCGCGGTCGCTTTCGGGGAAATTGTCCGAAGTTATTATTTTTAAGACCGCGACCTATCACTAACGGGATGGAAAGCTTCAAAGGGAATCTCATAATTTTTGTTTTTACGGTTGTGATACTTGGTCTCGGGTATTGGGCCTTTGCCAGTATCAACTCCACCAACACTTCTATAATAGAAGACTCTATAGCTTCGTCGGACGTCGGGCCAGTGGTTACAAGCGGTACAAGTGCTTATATTCCAGAAGAGAAATCTGAGCCAGAGACTCCCGTCACTTCAACTCCAGAGCCACAAACCCCAGTGGTTACAACTCCAACATCTACTGACGATGATGCAGATCTTATTGCCGAACTCGAAGACTTAATTGCCGATAAAGTTTTGATGAAAAAAGGGTCTCGTGGAACGCGTGTGGGAACGGTCCAGAAGTTTTTGAACGAATATGGAATAAAAGTAGGTGTGGATAACGATTATGGTGATACAACGGTTAATGCAGTCAAGAAATTCCAAACGGAGCAAAAACTTGGCGCTGATGGCCAAGCTGGCGAGGGAACTTATCAAAAGATGATTGAGTGGCTCC
>CAZSFS010000023.1:0-3114 GCA_964606255.1 uncultured Candidatus Saccharibacteria bacterium
ATGTCTTTTGGTTATTATCCGCAGGCTTACAAGATTTGGAAAAGTAAATCTGCCGAAGACATTTCGCTCCCGATGTACATCATTATGTCATTTGGTAGCTCTGTTTGGTTTATTTATGGCGTGATTCTAAAAGATTTCACAATCATGTCTGGATTTGTGTTTGGTGTCATCGGATCAATACTTGTTTTGATACTAACGCTAATTTATCGCAATAGAAAATAATATTTTTAAAAACTTTTTCACGAAATATTTTTTTGAAATTAAAAAATAAAAAAAGTTATCCACATATTTGTGCAAAGTTTATTGTCACACGTCAAACTTTGTAAGATAATTTAATTACAGCAGTAACAACTTTTTTCAAAATGTTTTTTGAAAAAAAATTTTGGTCGAAAGTTGTTGCATGATTTATAAACTAATTAATTTCAATACTATGGCAGCTAAAAAAAGAAAAGCAGCAAAGAAGACTGCAAAGAAAGGAAAGAAGAAAGCAGCAAAGAAGAAGACTGCAAAACGACGACGATAGTTTCATCATTTGCCTTGTAACGACAATCCCGCCTCGCGGGATTTTCGTTTTTATGATAATCTGTAAAACATGTCTATTCTGACCAGCTTCAAGTCCATCTTTGGGGACGAAAATACCCGATTTTTAAAGGACGCCGAGTCAATTGTGGCCAAAGTAAACTCTCTAGAAGAGAAGTTTTTAGCTACTCCCATAGAAGAATTCCCAAAAATCACCGAAGGCCTAAAAGCTCGTTTGGCTGCCGGGGAAACTTTGGACGATGTTTTGCCGGAGGCCTTTGCCGCTGTTCGGGAAGCCTCGAAACGCACTCGCAGTCAACGCCACTATGATGTGCAGATCGTCGGAGGTTTGGCTCTTCACAAGGGCTATATTGCCGAGATGAAAACTGGTGAAGGTAAAACTTTGGTTGCGACTTTGGCCGTTTATTTAAATGCTTTGGCCGGAAAGGGCGCGCATGTTGTTACGGTCAACGACTTCTTGGCTCGTCGCGACGCTACATGGATGGCACAAATATATGACTGTCTCGGACTTACCGTTGGTGTGGTCAATTCTCAAAACGTTTCTTATCTATATGATAGAACAGCTGGACCAGACAAAGACAAGCTTCGTGACGAAGTTGGATCTTTTAAGGTCGTCTACGATTTCCTAAAGCCTTGCAGCCGAAAAGAAGCTTACGACGCTGACATCACTTATGGTACGAACAACGAATTCGGCTTTGACTATTTGCGCGATAACCTAACCCAATCAAAGTTTGGTATTGTTCAGAGAGGACACTTCTTCGCCGTTGTCGACGAGATCGACTCTATCCTCATCGATGAAGCTAGAACGCCACTCATCATCTCCGCTCCAGCCGAAGATTCTGGCGAGCTTTATATAAAATTTGCCGACATTGCCAAAACTTTGCAGCCTGGTGAGCATTATGGAGTTGACGAGAAACTTCGCGCCATTACTTTAAACGATGCCGGTATAACTCTCGCCGAGAAACTTTTGGGTATTGAAAATATATACACAGATCAGGGCATCAAATACGTTCACCATTTAGAAACGGCCGTGCGCGCACAGGCTTTATTCCGCAAAGACAAAGAATACGTCGTTCATAACGGCGAAATTATAATCATTGATCAATCAACCGGTCGTATGATGCCTGGCCGACGCTTCAACCAGGGACTTCACCAAGCGCTCGAGGCCAAAGAAGCCGTTGAAATCAAACAAGAAACCAAAACCGTCGCTTCGATTACTTTCCAAAACTACTTCAAATTTTACAAAAAACTTTCTGGCATGACAGGTACGGCCAAAACTTCTTCGGAAGAATTCTATACAGTCTATGGACTCGAGGTTATGAGTATCCCGACGAACCAAGCTGTTGTTCGTGTGGATGCCACGGACCTTATTTTCCAAACAGAACAAGGCAAGTTCAAAGCCATCGCCAAGAAAATCAAAGAGATAAATCAAAAAGGCCAGCCGATTCTTGTCGGTACGATCTCCATCGAGCGAAGTGAAATGCTTTCTGAATATCTAAAGAAAGAGGGAATTTCCCATACGATTCTAAATGCAAAGAAACACGAGTCAGAAGGAGAAATCATTGCTCAGGCCGGTCGCAAGGGCTCTGTAACCATCGCTACCAACATGGCTGGTCGCGGAATCGATATCAAACTTGGCGGGGATCCTTCGACCAAAGAAGAATATGAAGCGATCAAAGGTTTGGGCGGACTATTTGTGCTCGGAACAGAGCGTCACGAATCTCGCCGTATCGACAACCAGCTTCGTGGACGATCAGGACGACAGGGTGATCCAGGCGAAACACAATTTTATGTATCCCTCGAAGATGACTTGATGCGCATTTTCGGCGGGGATCGTCTTAAAAATACAATGGGTAAGTTTGGTATTCCTGAAGACGAGCCGATCCAGAACAAATTCGTTTCCAATGCCATCGAAACAGCTCAAAAGAAAATCGAAGGCTTCCATTTTGACTCGCGTAAACATACGCTCGAATACGACAATGTCCTAAACACTCAGCGAAACTCTATCTATGCTCGGAGGCGTACGATGCTTTTCTCTGAAGATGCCGAGGTTAAAGAATTTATCTTAAACCTTGTTCCAGACAGAGCGAAATTCGAAACTCTCGTCGAACAAAAGGTCAAAGAAGTGGGCGAGGCGCCATTTTGGGATACGGTCCGACGTATCATCCTTCATGTCACTGATCTCCTCTGGGTGGAACACCTAGAAACAATGGACTATATTCGTTCATCGGTGAATCTCCGCGCTTATGGTCAGCGTGAACCAATTGTCGAGTACAAGAAAGAAGGTTTGACCAGGTTTACTCAAATGGAAGAAATGTTCCGTGAGCAAGTCTTGTCGCTTGTTGAAACTATTCGTCCGGCCGAGGCTCAGGCGCAAGTTGTAGAAAAACCATCTGCAAAGAAATATGTAACTTCTGGTGGAAGTTCTGAAAACCAATCTCAAACTCCAGTTCAAAAATCCGAAACAGACAAAATCGGCCGAAATGATATCGTTGTTATTCAAAAGGGAACCGAAACTCAGGAACTTAAATACAAAAAAGCCGAGCAGTTGCTCGCCGAAGGCTGGACGATAAA
>CAZSFS010000023.1:3214-7302 GCA_964606255.1 uncultured Candidatus Saccharibacteria bacterium
TCACGGTGTTGTCGGAGCGAAACCGTCAAATATGACCAAAATCAACAATTACTTCAAGAATAGACTTAACTCGTTTATTCTTCTCCCGCTTCTTCTTTCGAATATTGCTACTCCAGGTCTTGCAAGTAATCCCGAGACTTCGGACGTATCGAAAGAAGGCATTAGCTTGAACCTTCAAATCTTCAAAGACCTCAAAGCGCCAGAAATCATTGTTGACTCTCGTGCCGAAAAGATCGACGCTTACTTTGCTCAGTGGGATCTACCCCTTGCCGGTCACGGTAAAGGTATGATCGAAGCCGCTGACAAGTACGGTATCGACTGGAGACTTCTCCCGGCCTTGGCCATGCTTGAAACTACTGGCGGTAAGAACTTGTGTGATAAGACAAAGAACGGTATTGTAAACCACAATCCATTCGGTTTCGGATCATGTAAGATTCACTTCAACACTTTCGAGGATGCCTTCGACGCCGTTGCCAAGACTTTGTCTGGAAATGGCGAAAAGACTTCTCACCTTTACAAAGGTAAGACTCTCGATGAAATCTTAGAGGTCTATAACCCACCAGCTACTCCAGGTATTACAAAAAACTACCACGGAAAAGCTCTAAAGGTTATGGAAGATATTGGTAACATGCAAGTCGATTCAAGTTTCCTTGCAAAAGCCTAAAAGTAAAACAAAAAGCCCCGCGCGAGCAATCCGTTGGGGCTTTTTGTTTTAGACGATTTCTTTTACTTCGTCGATGACTAGGGTTTTCTCGCCTTCGCGAATGGAGACTTTACCTTTGATGGCTAGAATCTTGTCTTCGAGAAGCATGTTCATGAAATTTTTATAAGTTGTTGGGAAAGCGACAGCTTCGATCGTACCGGTTAGGTCTTCGAGTTGAACAAAGGCCATCTGTTGGTTTTTCTTGGTAATAATGATTCTGACTGTCTGCACAACAGCAGCTAGAGTAATTACCTGGTCTTGTCGGCCGGTAGTTCTAATCTTTCCGATATTTGTGCCGACTTTTTCGATTTTCTCGCGGATACTATCAAGCGGGTGACCCGAGACATAGAGGCCGAGGAGTTCTTTTTCCCAAGCAAGTTTGGTTTTCATATCGACTGGCGGTACCTCGTCTAGATGCAGGATTGATTTGGGCGCGAGCGTTCCTCCCTGGCCGGGCAGGCCAAAAAGACTCCCTTGCTCCTTGTCAACTTTTGAAAATGATTTGTTGAACTCGGTCAGGTTTTCGATATTGGCTGACAGAACTCCGCGATCTCCAAATGAATCCATGGCGCCGGACTTGATTAGGGCCTCGAGAGATTTTTTGTTCAAGTTTTTATGAGTCACGCGCTCGAGAAATTCTTCTAAACTGGTGAATTTGCCACGAACTTTGCGTTCCTCGATGATGGCATCGGCGATATCAGTTCCCAAGTTTTTGATCGTGTAGAAACCGAAACGAATCGCATCTTTGGCGCCAGATTCCGATTTGATGACGGTGAATCCGCCGAAACACTCGTTGATGTCTGGTGGCAAGACATCAATTTTCATACGCGCGCATTCGTGGATGATTTCCGAAACTTTTTCGATGTCACCCGACTCGGCGGTTAAAATTGCCGTCATGTAGGGAACTGGGAAGTGCGCTTTCATGTAAGCCGTTTGGTAGGCTACACGACCATAAGAAGCGGCGTGAGCTTTGTTGAATCCGTACGCGGCAAACGGTTCGATGAGCGACCAAAGCTCATCGGCTTTTTGTTTGCTCATGCCGTTTTTCAAAAGTCCTTCCGTTAGCTTATCTTTCTCGGCGGCCATGACTTCGGGAATTTTTTTACCCATGGCTTTGCGCAATTTGTCTGCCTCAAGCCAAGAATATCCAGCAAGTTTAATCGCAATCATCATGACGTCGTCCTGGTAGGTGATAACTCCATAAGAGAGATCGAGGATGTCGGACATTCGTGGATCGAGGTATTTGATCAGATGATGATTATGTTTACGTCTGATGTATTCAGGAATCATTTCCATTGGTCCCGGACGATATAGCGCCACCATGGCGTTGATGTCGTCGATGACGGTTGGACGAAGTTCTTTCAAGTATCGCGTCATACCGGAGCCGTTCAATTGGAAAAGTCCGATAGTCTCGCCACGCGCAAGCATTTCAAAAGTTTTCCGATCGTCCATCGGAACGTTTTCGATGTCGACTTCTATACCTTCGGTTCTTTTTACAAGTTCAACAGCGCCTCCGAGAATCGCCAAGTTTCTGATTCCTAGGAAGTCGAATTTGATAAGTCCGGCTGCTTCGACTGAGTGCATGTCGTATTGAGTAATTATTTTTCCACCTTTTGGATCGAGCTGAATCGGAGCATAGTCATCGACACGAGTTGGCGAGATAACGACACCGGCAGCGTGCACGGAGATGTGTCTCGCGCAGCCTTCGATTTTCTTGGCCATGTCGATAATTTCCTGAGTAACTTTGTCCGAGTCATAAAGTTTCTTTAGTTCTTCGACCATGTCCAGAGCCAGGTCGATCGTCATCGGGAATCCTTGTTTACCAAGTGGGATTAGTTTGGAAATTTTGTCTCCGACGCCGTAGGCATAGCCGAGGGCTCGCGCTACATCTCGCACAGATCCGCGGGCGAGCATCGTACCAAATGTTCCAATCTGAGCCACAGCCGCCTCACCGTATTTTTGGCGCGCGTAATCGATCACTTCGTCGCGACGATTATCGGCAAAGTCCATATCGATATCCGGTGCCGACGGACGTTCGGGATTGAGGAATCGTTCGAATGGAAGTTGAAAGCGAAAAGGATCGACCGTCGTAATGCCAAGTAGATAGGAGCAGATGGATCCAGCAACCGATCCTCGGATGTTTGTTAGGATTTTATTCTCGCGGGCAAATCGAATAAGGTCGGCGACGATAAGGAAATAAATTGAGAAGCCTTTTTGTTTGATGATGGCAAGTTCGTATTCGATGCGGTCTTCAATCTTTTTTGCCTGCCCGGCCAGGGAAGTTTCGCCGTAACGTCCGGGAATACCGGCGTAAACATTGCGACGTACTTGGGCATCAGCATCAAGACCGGGATCAAGTTCGAATTTCGGGAAGACCCACGTGTCGAGTTCGAGATCTATATCAACCATCTCTGAAACTTTGATCGTGTTTTCCAAAACTTCCGGCATCTCGGCAAAATATTTTTGGGCACTCTCTGGATCGATGAAAGAATAGTCGCCACTCATCTTTAATTCTCCGCCGTGCGTGTTGATGGCCAGAAGTGTATTGTGTGCCGCTGAGTCATCAACGTGGAGATAGTGCGAGTCCCAAGTTCCGACGATCGGAATATCGAGTTCTTTTGAAAATTTCTTCACGCCTTCTTTTATAATTTCGTAATTTTCGACTTCCGGATGGCTCATGAGTTCCAAGAAAAAGTTTTCTTTACCAAAAATACTTTGATATTTGGCAATGATGGAGCGAGCCTTCTCGTCGTCTTTGGCACGGAAGGCGTGGGCGAGTTCGCCAGCCGGACAACCAGACAAACAAATTATTCCATCGGAGTATTGTCGTAAAAGTTCTTCGTCCATGCGTGGTTTGTAGTAGTAGCCGTCGATGAAAGATGCCGAGACGAGTTTCATCAAGTTCTTATAGCCCGCATTATTTTTAGCCAAGAGCGTTAGGTGATATCTTTTGGAATCGATATTCGCTTCTTTATCAAAACGTGTGCGTTCGGCGATGTAAGCCTCGACACCTATGATTGGCTTGATGCCGGCTTTTTTACACTCTTTATAAAATTCAATCGCGCCGTACATAGCACCGTGGTCGGTTAGGGCCAGGGCTGTCATACCGAAGCTCTTGGCCGTCTTGACCAGGTCAGGGATTTTTGACATTCCATCCAATAGGGAATAGTGAGAATGAGTATGCAAATGGACGAAATCGGGTTTCATAAGTCCCGATATTATAGCAAAATTCCTGTGGTACTATAGCCTTGATGAATCCTAGATTTTTGGTCGGAATAGACGAGGTGGGGAGAGGTCCCGTGGCTGGGCCGGTTTATGTTTGTGCCTTTTTGGCGGAGGCTAGCGAGATCGAAAATATTGTCTCTGGGGCGAAATTACCCCTTCG
>CAZSFS010000024.1:0-6993 GCA_964606255.1 uncultured Candidatus Saccharibacteria bacterium
GTGCGTTCTCGGCAAACACCGCAACTGCAGATCGGAGACAACAATAATGGCTTCTACTGCATCGGTTACACCTTGTACGTACCCGTGTTCGCCACCAATTATGCCTCCGGCGAACAGAACTACGATTCGCGTGTAGTGCTTGAATATGAAAGCACTCCAGGTGTCTGGACTTACTACGATCATTACGATCAGAACGGTGCCATCGGAGATCTGGACGGTGAGACGTTCGAAGTGTTCTTGCCAGGACCCCCAGCGATGCCTTCGCCGCTTCTGTGCTTCCGTTTGAAGCTCGAGATGAGGCATCAGCATCAGGCGGGGTACTCGGATATCGGCTGGACAGTGATTGCTCAGACGAGTGGTAACAACTGCTACGAATGGAGCGGTCTGTCGACCAGTGTTGACGATGGTCCTGACGGCCCTAAGCCGTGCTGCATGAAGCCCTATCCGAATCCGGCAACCCCGGAAACTGGATGGACGGTAACGATCGATGACAACTTCGATCAAAGCCTTGGCTTCCAGATCTACGGCCCGAACGGCCAATTGGTTCGCGACATTCCTGCTCCCCAGAGTTCCATCTTCACGATGGACGTCTCAGACTTCGCGTCGGGGGCCTATATGGTGAGACAGGGAGGTGACCGTGCTTGCACGATCATCGTACGACACTAGGCGTTTGCGCCTACGTGAAGGACCCCGGCTTTGGCTGGGGTTTCTTCTTTTTATTTCAAAAGTATATAATTAGGCCCTAATAATTATTAAAAAAACATGAATAATCCATTTCAAAATTACCTCGACAACCTCGGCAAAACCGCCAAAATTCTCGGTTACTCGGATGCGGAAATTGCCAAACTTACTGAACCACAGAATATCGTAAATACGAATTTGGAAATCGAGACTTCTCTAGGGAAAGTTAGTTTTCCGGCTTATCGCGTGCAGTTCAACAACGCTCGCGGACCATTCAAGGGCGGAATTAGATTTCACCCAGCGGCTGATCTCGATGAAGTAAAAGCTCTCGCGGCGCTCATGGCGGTAAAATGTTCTGTTGTCGGAATTCCACTTGGTGGTGCCAAAGGAGGCGTCACGATTGATCCGAAAAAATATTCTGCTAAAGATCTAGAACTTGTATCTCGGGCTTGGGCTCGTGCCATGGCGCCAGTGATTGGTGTCGATAAAGATATTCCGGCACCAGATGTTTATACCAACGGTCAAATCATGTCTTACATACTCGATGAATTTGAATCGATTGTTGGGCACGCAGAGCCGGGTGTCATAACGGGCAAGCCTTTGGAACTCGGTGGATCACTCGGAAGAAATATTGCTACGGCTCAAGGTGGAATTTATGTTTTGAAAGCCCTGATTGAAGATTTGGCCTTGGATAAATCTAGTATGACGGTTGCTGTTCAAGGATTTGGAAATGCCGGCTATACTGCAGCATCAATTTTACATAAAAAAGGATTTAAAATCGTGGCTGTGTCGGATTCGTCTGGCGGGCTTTATGATGTAAGCGGCCTGGATCCAGAGGAAATAAATCGTTTCAAAGACGAGACTGGTAAGGGGATGATTGAAATGAAAAAAGACGGTGTAAAAGTTTTGACCAACGCCGAACTTCTCGAAGTCGAATGTGATGTTTTGATTCCGGCTGCGCTTGATAACCAAATTACCGCGTCAAACGCGGCAAATATTAAGGCGAAAATAATTCTAGAGTTAGCCAATGGTCCAACGACCCCCGAGGCTGATGAAATTTTGTTTAAAAAGGGAATTACTCTTGTGCCGGATGTTTTAGCCAATGCCGGCGGCGTGACCGTGTCATATTTTGAATGGGTTCAAAACAGGCAAGGGTACTATTGGACCGAAGAAGAAGTCTTGGTCAAGCTCAAAGACATCATTACTAAAAGTTATCGAGACGTTTACGTTTTGGCCAAAGACAAGAATATTGATTTACGTCTCGGTGCGTTTTCACTCGGCGTCAAACGCATCATGGATGCAATGAAACTCCGCGGCAAGGTATAATTAGTTCCAGTCGGAGCAAATGTGTTTTTAAAAAGACCGGAATATTTTTTCCGATTCAAAATTAAGGAAAAAATTTCCTCCGACTCAGCCTGCGGCTTCCGTCGAGCCTTTTTAAAAACACATATGCTACGACCTTCACGGAAAGGTTATGAAAGGATATTTAACTTCAAAAAGAAAAACCCTCGAAAGTTTTATAGAGAGGAATAAAACGTACGTTTTACCAGCGATTATTTTGAGTGGTTTTATTATTGACACCTTAACTCTCGGTCAGGTTGATCGAGCTTTTGATAATCTCGTCATCGTATTTCATTTGCTTGTTGTTGGGATTTCGATTGCTCTACTTTTCTCGGTGAATAGTCGTCTTGGTAAAAAATGGAAAATTTCCAATCATGACGCTAAAATAAATGCCTTGATGCTCTTTTCGTTCGGAGGGCTCTTTTCCGGCTTTACGGTTTTTTATGCTAAATCCGGATCTTTAATTTCGAGTTGGCCTTTCATTTTGATATTGATTGTCTTTATGATCGGCACGGAAATTCAGAAAAAATACTTCCAGAAAATAATTTTTCAAATCAGTCTTTTTTATGTAGCCCTTTTTTCGTATTTGATATTTTCGCTGCCAGTTTTGGTTAGTCGTATGGGTCCAGGGATTTACATGATTTCTGGTCTTGCCGGGCTTTTCATTATGTCAGTATATTTGGTAATGCTCTCCAAAATCAATAAGCCACTTTTGGTTGCCAATAAAAAACCATTGATTATTAGAATCATTTCAATCTTTCTCATTTTTAATTTTTTGTATTTTGCAAATGTTATCCCTCCTATACCTTTGTCATTAAAATTTCGTGCCGTGTATCACGATTTTTCCCGTATTCAGGCTGTTGAATACAGGGGATCTTATGAAGAGGCTCCGAATTGGGAATTCTGGCGTAAACGTAGTAGAGTTTTTAATCGCACTCCCGGCGAACCGGTTTTTGTTTATACTGAAGTTTATGCGCCGGTCAATCTAGGAGTAGACATTTACCACAAATGGCAATATTTCGACTCAACCAAGACGCGTTGGGTTGAGACAAGTAGTATAAAGATTCCAATCACTGGTGGACGTGCCGAAGGCTTCCGGGGATTTTCGAAAAAGTCCAATGTTTGGCCTGGTTCTTGGCGGGTCAAGGTTACAACCAGTCGTGGGCAGACTGTAGGTGAGATTCGTTTCAAGATTAAGGATGTCGAAACTCCACCAATACTTGTTCCGGAGGTGTTCAAATAATTTTGACTTTTGAAAATGTTTGAAAGATAATTAGGCTGCGAGTCGAGATAATATAGAGTCGAAGTTAGCTTTATTCGTGCAATTAATAAATTTTGAAAAATTTCTATGTACAACGGCGGTAACCAAGGAGGCTCTCAAGGTCCACGACAAATGTTTTCTGGAAATTGGACTTGTGGAACATGCGGAGGTAGCATAACTGAGCTTCCATTTGAACCAGATGCCAATAGACTCGGAAGTCTAAAATGTCGCGACTGTCATCGTAAGTCTGTAGCGGAACGAGGCGGCGGAGGAAACTTCGGCGGCGGATACAGAAGATAAAATTCGCGAAACAGAATTTTAAGAGGCGCGAGGTTCTCGTTGTAAACACGAGAACTCTCCCTCTCGAAAAATCCCGTCCTTCAAAAGACGGGATTTTTCTTGCGAGAGTCCTCTTAATATACTGTTTTGCTCCCCAAGAAGACTATTTGAAAATTATGAAATAAAACGCAATGGCAGCTATAACTCGATAGACCCCAAAAGGAATAAAGTTGTTTGTCTTGATGAATTTCAAAAGCATTTTGATGGCCAATATCGATACGACAAAAGAGGTCAAGAATCCAGTTATTAGAATTGGAATATTGCTATTTGAAAAGACACTAGAACTCTTGTAAATATCGAGTCCGCTCGCCCCAATCATTACTGGTACGGCAAGCATAAAAGAAAATTCTACAATTGTGCGTCGAGGAATTCCACACATAAGTCCCCCGATGACAGTTGCCGCCGAACGAGACACCCCCGGGATGACGGCCAGAGATTGAAAAATACCGATAATAAAAGCCTGTAAATAAGTGATTTCTGTTGTACTTTCTTCGGGTACGTCTGGACCTTTATAGAAGTATTCGAAGACGATTATCAACAAACCACCTAAAAGCATGGCCCAAATTACGACATCAGTCGAATTCAATAGATTGTTTTTGATGATCTTATAGAGTCCAAAACCGATAATGGCTGTTGGCAGGAAACCTATGATTATTTTTTTTATGTTTTCAATTTTCCAAAGCGATTTCCAATATAAACAAACCACAGCCAGAATAGCTCCCAATTGGATTATGACCTCAAAACTTTTTAGAAATTCAGTAGGTGGGATTTTAAGTATATTGCTCGCAAGAATAAGATGTCCGGTTGAGGAGATGGGGAGGAATTCTGTAATTCCTTCGATGACACCTAAAATTATTGCGTGTAAAAAAGTCATAGGAAGATTTTATCACATCAATATCGAAACCCCGCTTGTGGCGGGGTTTCGAGCGAGTTTAGCTATTTTACGACGACGTCAATTTTGTAAGGTAGGTTGGTATTGAAGCCTGGCCAATAAGGTGTCAAAGTAAATGATTCTTCAGCCTCAAAAGAAATCATCATCGATTGACCATTCAAAACTCTGATTGGATCCAAGACCTCGCTTCGGAATTCCAAACCGTTATGATAGTTGTTTCGAGGGTCAGCAATAATGGTTAGTCTGACAGTATCTCCTTCGTTTACTTCGATAACCGAGGTATCTGTTTTTTCATCGTTTACTCTTACGGTCCATGAGACGTTTGCCGGCATTACTTTAGTTGGAGTTTCTTCAACTTCCGCTGTTTCCTCTACTGTGTTTTCGACAGGAGTTTCAATAGTCGACGTCACTGACTTAGATCTTTTTACGGTAGATTTGGCCGGAGTGGTTGTCGCGTTTTCTGAATCGACGGTTGTATCTATTGGCATATCTGTAGAAGTAGGAGATTTCTTACCCACCAATAAAACTACAATAACTGCGACGATTACAAGTACCACTACTGGTATTAATTTCTTTGACATGAATTTACTAATTCTTAATATTTAATAATCAAAACCTAGGACCAATTATAACACGTTTTTATAATCTTATTACAAGGATTACGATGGGGAATATACTTAGACGAAGTGGCAAATTTGTGTTATTTTGAAATCCACAGTTGACCTGTGAACGTTCGTTCACATATAATAATCTCGAGGTCGATTACAAAAATAAATGAAATATATATGACACGAAACCAATATTTAAAATCACTAGAAGCTGAGATAAAGAAGCTCAATCGTCGTATTGATGATAAAATAATGAATGGCCAGAATTACTTCTTTGAATCTTTGCGCCACCGTTTCTTGTTGAATCAGTTGCGTAAACATCAATCACGAAGTTTTCTCGATAGACTTTTTCCGTCTTTTTTCTAAATAATGAATAGAGAATATAAAAATAAACTAAGTGAGTTCTACCACTCAACTAAGCGTATGCCGACTTATTCAGAAATGATGAAGCTTTTCGGTTTCAAATCAAAAAATGCTGTCTTTCGTGTTGTGGAGAAAATGATTGATGCTGGAATTGTGGCCAAGGATAGTTTGGGTCGTTTGATTCCAGACAAAGTTTTGGGAGAGGTGCCGATGCTTGGTACGATCAAGGCCGGTTTTCCGGCGCCGTCAGAAGAAATGCTGGCCGACAGTATAAACTTAGATGATTTTTTAATTTCAAAAAAAGGGGAGACGTATATGCTCGAGGTTGACGGAGATTCTATGATCGAAGCGCATATAGAAAAAGGCGACATGGTTATTGCCGAACGCACTGACCGAGCCAAAGACGGCGAGATCGTCATCGCCGAAGTGGATGGAGAATTTACCATGAAATATTTTCGTAAGACCGGCGACAAAATCTGGCTCGAAGCTGCAAACAAAAACTACGACCCGATATATCCCGAATACGATCTCAAGATTTGCGCCGTTGTTCGGGGTGTTGTTAGAAAATATTAGCTCTGATATATACTAATGTCATGAAAATAATTGCTTTGTCGACGTCACCATCTCGTGGGAGAAATTCCGACACGATGCTCGATCATTTTATAAAAGGAGTTCGAAGTGTTTCCGGAGTAGAGATTGAGAAGATCTATCTTGGTGATATACCGATAGATTATTATTCATACGAAAACAGTAAAGGTGTTGGGCCGCACGAGGAGAAATTTGCCGAACTCATAGAAAAAATAAAAAATTCCAAGGGTTTGGTAATTGCCACACCGACCTATAACTTTTCTGTACCTGCGCATCTCAAAAATTTCATTGATCGATTGCGTTTCATTGCGCTTGATCTCGGTGAGAAGAATATCCTTGGTCAACCTAAGGGTATGCTTGACTACCTCTCGATGTATTTCCTGGTTTCTGGTGGAACGCCGACGTGGGCGCAAAAAATTCTATTTTTCACCTTCCCGCCGTTTTGGTTGCGTGGAGTGTTTCTTTATTTTGGAGCGAAAGTTATGGGTGCAATCTATACAGGCGATATTAGGTCTTTTGAAAATCACTCAGTACATATCAAATGTGAAAAGGCCGGAAAAAAATACGCCAAAGACTTGCTTGCTGGTAGACGACATGGAATTCTCGAGGATATCTTTTGGCGCCCACCACAGGTTAAATAAAAATGTATTTCCTAGGATTTGTTGTTGAAATATTTACTCGCAATGCTTAGAGCGAATGATGGTAGAATTACAAAAACAGTAATCATTAAAAGCTTCATAAGTAATTTATTTAATAGAGAGCCGTGCGCGTCTATACCATCAGCGGGTGATGTTAAGATCGATAAAATACCGATTACTCCAAAAGCAATTGATGCACCAATGAATATTTTTGTTGCTATTTTTTGCATAAATTAAAAACTAAATTATAACTACAATATAACTTAAGCCTCTTTGGCTCCC
>CAZSFS010000025.1:0-2306 GCA_964606255.1 uncultured Candidatus Saccharibacteria bacterium
ATGAGCGTCGCATTTGGAACGTTGACGCCGACTTCGACGACAGATGTCGCGCACAAGATGTCGATCTCGCCTGATTCAAATCGTAGCATCGTACGCTCTTTTTCCGCAGTCGTCATTTTGCTATGTAGGATGTCGATAGTTTTATCTTTGAAAACATTTTTCTTTAATCTCTCGGCTTCGGCTTTAACAGATTTGGCCTGAAGAGCGAATTCTTTATCCGGATCTGGTTCGTCTATTCGCGGACAGATGACGTAGAGCTGACGACCCTCGGCCATTTCCGTTTTTATAAAATCATAAGTTTCATCGCGTTTGTCAGGTGTAATTATTTCCGTAATGACTTTTTTCCTGCCGGCCGGCATTTCATCGAGAAGCGTTAGATCAAGGTCGCCGTAGATAGTGAGCGCCAAAGTGCGGGGGATAGGTGTGGCTGTCATCGACAAGAAATGTGGCGCGAAATCTTCTTTCTTGGCCAGTTTGCCGCGCTGTTTGGTGCCGAATCTGTGCTGTTCGTCGACTATAGCGAGTGCCAAATGTTTAAACTTCACGGATTTGTAAATTAGCGCATGTGTACCGATGAGTATTGGAATTTCGCCATTGGCAACCCATTTGAGTAACTGTGCTTTGGAAATATCTGTCCACTCGTCGGCCTTGATCTTTGATGGGAATTTCTTACATCCAGATCCGGTGATGAGACCGACTTGCACACCAGTATGAGTGAAGTATTTTATGAAAGATTCAAAATGCTGGTTGGCGAGTATTTCTGTCGGCGCCATATAAGCAACCTGAAGATTGCCAAAGTTTTTTCCGTCCGGGCGATTCATGATCGTCGCATAAGCTGCGGTCGCAGCCACGGCAGTTTTACCAGAGCCGACGTCACCCTCGAGAAGTCTCGACATCGGATATTCTTTTTGGAAATCTGCAAAAATATCTTTGATGGCGCTCTTTTGTCCGGCGGTCATTTCGAACGGAAATCTTTTGGTGAAATTCGCAATGTCTTTCTCATCAACTCTTATCTTGAAAGATTTTTTCTCGCGATTTTCTTTACGCTCGCGAGCCTTTTCGAGCTGAATCATGAACACTTCTTCAAAGGCAAAACGCTTCCTGGCCGAAGCAGCATCAGACTTTTTCTTTGGCATGTGGATCCAGATGAGGGCAGTCGAGAGTTTTGGTAGATGATATTTTTCAAGAATAATATCCGGAATATATTCGTCTAAATTTTTTATAATTCCTGAGCCGACAATTTTTTGTATCGCATGATAAATCCACTTAGAAGTAATTCCGCGTGTCTCGGGATAAATCGGATACGAAAATTCTTCATTTTCTTCGCCGTCACGCTTGAAAAGCGTGTTGTGCATGTCGATAGGGAGACTAGCGGTCGGCGCATATTCGGGATTAGACATCGACATACCATATTTGCCTTCGAAAATTTTTCCAGTGAGAGATACTTTTTGTCCGTCATGAAGCATCTTGCCAATGTAGGCTTGGTTAAACCAGGTGACTTTGAGTTTGCCAGTGCCGTCGTCGATGACGCCTTCGGCCATGGGAATTTTTGTTCGAAAAGATTTCTTGAGTTTAAGTTTTGAAATTTCGCCATAAACTGTTGCGATATCTCCAGACACGAGGTCGCGGATTAGTTTGATTTCGCTTATATCGCTGTAGCGAGTGGGGAAGTAGAATAACAAATCTTCGATAGTTTGAAGTCCGAGTCGAGACAAAGCTTTCTTTTGGTCCGGACTAAGACGGAAATGACTCTCGAGCTTGTCGGATAAATTCATGCGGAAATTTTACCATAAAAAAGTTGAAGGCCCCCGGGTATCCGGCGGCCTTCAAGTGTGGCGGTTGTGTGCTCAATGTCGTTGCAGGGCCATCCGTCCTCGGTGGCATTCTCGCCGTGAGTAAGGGTCACAGTACGATACGCCCACTAGGTTACCTGCGAGGTCGAAGAATTCCTTCACGTGTAGTCCTGCGATTACCTGTTTCTCGCCTAGGGCGTTTCGAACGTCGTCTTCTGGAGAATGGTCCAGGTCTGTCGTGTGATCCAGTAGGGAGGTCGGGATTTCCGCGTCCGTGTCGGATGATGATGGGTCTGCTGCTTTGCCTTCTGCTGTGTTCTTCATGGCGGAATGTGTTTGCAGAAGAGTTTACACTCAACCAGGAAAAAAGCAATACTTTATTCTCTCCAAAGAGTAAAAATCGAAAGATAAGATTTCGGAATCCCGAGGACTTAAGTGCGTAGACACGTTTCCGCAGGGTGAGGAAATATTGTCTTTCGATTTTTACTAGATCTCCTTCTTAACTTTTTCTAC
>CAZSFS010000025.1:2406-6947 GCA_964606255.1 uncultured Candidatus Saccharibacteria bacterium
CCCTGAAGGAAAGAGTCGTCTTCTATAATTAAAACTTTTTTCATGCCTATAATTCTACCTGTTTTTTAAATCCGCGCAAACCATTTTTGTGTTAAAATTATTCTATGGCTGTTATCATAAATTTCGTCTTGTTTGGAACGCTTTTGGTAATGATTGCTATTGGGTTATTGCTCATGAAAAAAGCTCGTGCCGAGCATCGTCAGAAAAATCGGCTGGAAAAATTGAATACAAATCTCACTAACCTCGACGCTAAGAAAAACGAGTTTCTATCTCTTGCCACACACCAATTACGTAGTCCGTTGACCTCGATTAAATGGGGCCTAAGTTCGCTAAAAGAAAATTTCTCCAAGGAAACCGTCGATCATCTTCTCGAAACCACAGACGATCTTATTAGTACTGTGAATGATTTGCTCGATATTTCCAAAATAGAACAGGGAGGTATGGTGATGAAATTCGAAGAGTTCGACGTGCATGATTTCGTTGGTCGTCTGGTGGAGGAATTCCGAATGTCGGCCGAAGCCAAAAATTTGAAACTTAGTTTTAATGGCGACAACACTCCGTGTTTTATCGAAGCCGACCAAAACAAGCTTCGACAGGTTTTTGTTAATCTTATCGACAATGCAATTAAATACACAAAAAAAGGTTCTATAGATGTGACTTTCAAAAAATCTGATAAAGATGCGATCATAGAGGTTAGGGATACTGGTCCGGGAATTTCCAAGAGTGAACTTTCGCAGATTTTTGATAAATTTTTGCGCGGCGCGGCTGGCAAAGCTTCTCAAGGGGGTTCAGGACTTGGACTTTATCTGGCCAAGAAGATCGTCCAAGCTCACAAAGGTTCGATAAGTGCTTCTTCAAAGGGACTCGACAAAGGAAGTTCGTTCACCGTTCATCTTCCGCTTAAATCTTAACTTCACTCCTATGATATGATGAACTCATGAAGTTTGGGATATTAATCATTACAATTTTCTTAAGTCTTATTCCAAGATTTTCTTCGGCGCAAGCTTTGCCCGAAAACGGTTCAGAAAAATATCAGGCTGGGCAAATTGTAAAAATTCTCGTTATTCCGGGTCATGACAAGAAATATTCAGGCGCTTATTTCCGTGGAGTTTCTGAACAAGAAATAAATTTGAAGCTTGCTGAGAAAATAAAAACAGAACTCATGCGAGATCCGTTGCTTGATGTCACGATTACTCGCGACGAAAATGGCTACATCTCAGTCATTCAGGAATATTTTGATGAAAATGAAAAATCCATCAATCGTTTTATAGATAGCCACAAGAAAGAAACGGCAAAACTAAAAGCAGAAGAAGATTTTGATCTCGACGCCCAAGTTCCGCATGCTGATGCGCAGCCGATGGTGGCCTATCAACTCTATGGAGTAAACAAGTGGGCGGGAGAAAATAATTTTGATCTCATTTTGAATGTTCACTTTAATGATGACACGGCGCATTCACCAGGCGCAGTCGGGGACTTTTCCGGATTCGTGGTGTACGTACCAGACGAAAATCTTTTAAACCACAAAGATGGCGATATTTTGGGTGCGGCGATTGGCGCTAGAATGAATCAGACGTTTCCGACAAGCAATATGCCACTCGAAGCCGCCAAGGCCGATTTGGGTGGCGTCATTCCGGATTTTCATTTGATTGCTCTTGGTTCGAATCGAACCCTCGAAATTCCAAGCGTACTTGTCGAATATTCTTACATTTATGAACCACATCTAGTGCCAGAACTTTTTGATTTATCAAGTTTCGTCATGGCGCGAGCTACAACCAGGGGAGTATATGACTATCTCAACGGTTCGCAAAATTTGAAAAATTTACTTTATTCTTGGGATACGAAAAGTTTGGTCAAATCCAAAAAACCAACAAAAGATGTCTTGGCCCTTCAATTTGGTTTGAAAGAGTTAGGATTTTTCCCGCCCAAAAATTTTAAGAATTGTAAGTTTGACGGATTACTCGGTCCATGCACCAACACGGCTATTAAAAGTTTCCAAAGCGCACATAAATTAACAGCCGACGGCGTGGCCGGACCAAAGACCAAAAAGGCCTTAAACGAAATTTTCTCTACGGGACTCTAAATTGATTCTTTAAAATATTTCTCTATCCTGTCGCCGTTTTGGATGTTTTCGAGATTGCGGGTAATGGCCGAGTGGCTGGAATCTTCTTTGGCATAGGGAGACACGTATGTTTTGTTCGTCACTTCGAGCGATCCGCGCCTCTTCATAAACATTGCTAGCCAGCAATCATCGGGGTTTCTCGTGAGATTGAGCTGTTCCGATAATTTTTCAGTTTTCTGTAAAGTTTCGGAAACGAATTCCTTGTCTCGGCCCCAAAAAGCAAAACTTGCACCCCAAATCCAGCGTTCGACGGCATCTTTTTGTCTAACACAGTAATATTTGTTGTAAATGTTGCTGAGAAAATTATAAAAAGTTCCTCGCATTCGGACCCATGATCCAACCAAGAGATTGTTTCTCTTTAAAGTTTTGACCATTTCTTCAACCCAATTCTTGGCCGCGATTGAATCACCATCGGTGCACAGGATAATATCCCCGGTTGCGTGTTTGAGGCTTTCGATTCGAGAATATATTGAACCGACCGGTCCTCTGTATGGAACCACGGTGACAGGAAATTTTTTGGCGATTAATTCAGTGTCATCATCTGAGTTGTGAACAACCACGATAATTTCATCTGGCTTTTGAGATTGGCCCAACAGAGAAGAAAGGCATTTATGGATATGTTGATCTTCATTGTGGGCGATGACCAGAACTGAGATTTTCATATTCCGATTATATACCAGGGGGCTTTTGTGGAAAAATGAGGATTTTGATATAATTTGGGTAGTTCTTAGAGACTTAATTAACAATTTTTAATTTTTTATTATGAAGATGGATAGACCACCAAAAGTCGAAACGACTGTTGAGGAAAATAAAAATCGTTTACCAGAAACCGGTCCTGATTATCAGGGAGGTGTGACAAGCGAGGAGGCGACGAGGATTGAACAGGAATACGCGGAGCGTGTTGCTAAAGATAGTCAAAAAACTAAAAATTTGTCTCAGGATTTGAGCAGTATGCCGGAAACAGCGCCGGACAAGGAACTCAAGGTGAAATCATTGAAAGACAAAATCATGGGATTTTTTGGCCAAGCTCCAGAACAATTGTCAGTAAAATATTCAAAGCTCGGTGAAGAAAGGATGCAAGGAAACCCAGCCCTGAGACAAGCTTACGAAAAGTATCTAACAGAAAGTGCAGAAGTTGCACAAAAATATAAAGAAGCGATAGGAAAATGGAAGTATGTAGCGAGAAATAAAGAAGGTAATTTCGTAGATAAAACAATATACTCTGTCGCATCAGGTGAAGTCCAAGACGATTAATCAAAATCAAAAATCCCCGCGTTTGACGCGGGGATTTTTGATTTCTTTAAAACTTCTTTTTAAGAAAGGTGTTTTGAGACAAGCTTTGTCATCTCAAACATGTTTACCACTTTCTTTCCGCCGAATACGGCTTGGAGTTTCGCGTCGGCATTGATGTTTCTCTTGTTCTTTGGATCTTGAAGATCATTCTTCTTGATGTAAGCCCAGAGAGCTTTGACAACTTCGGAACGAGGCATTGGACCTTTTCCGACGACGGCTGCTAGATCAGCAGAAACTGTCATTGGTTTCATAAATGCTGAATTCGCTTTTTTTGCTGGCATATTTTGGTTAAATAAATTGATAAATTACTAACGCCCCCAATTATACACTATTTTCCCCTAGGGAAAGCAAGTCTCCACACCTACTTTTTTATCGCAGGCTAAACCTGCATTGCCGAAGGCTATAAAAAAGTAGGTGTGGGGACAAGGGGAGAAGGGAAATGGGTAAATCTTGACCAATAAGTCTTTTAGAGGTAGATTAGAGAAAACTCCACCACCATGGTAACAGCGATAACCGACTTTGTGGCCGCCACGATCGATGTGGTCATGAACCAGTGGGTGTTCACAACACTCCTGTGTATCGCAGCAGCAGCCGCTGTTGTTTCGCACTACGCCGCATAGACGGCCTCTACCAGCCAGCAGTCGACCTTGTGTTGATTGCTGGCTGGCTCTCTTTAAATGAAAAATTATTTACTCGAATCTTCTTGGGCGAGTATTTTGTGGGTTTGAGTCATTGGTTTCAGTCTGGCAAATAGAATCAAGCCAAGCGACAAGAGTGCTAGATTTTTAATAATGTATTGACCAATTAGACTTGGAATCAAAAAACCATCCCAGGCAATATCCGGAAGCATAAATAGTGGCATGACTGTGGTTATAAGGTGAAGACCGATCAAGAAAAATGTAATGCGTTCGAGTTTTGGTACAAGCGCGAAAATCCCAAGCATTACTTCGAAAATTCCAAACCAAACAAGAAATTGTTCTGGTGGAATCGAACTCCAGAATGTAACTCCTTGAAGAGCTTCTACTAATGGTCCGGCTGGGCTTAATTCAAAAACTTTTAGAATTCCAAACCAACCGTAAATGACGAAAAGCGAAAAGCGGGCAAACGCGTTGCTATATTTTCGGAAAAA
>CAZSFS010000026.1:0-1957 GCA_964606255.1 uncultured Candidatus Saccharibacteria bacterium
TTTTTCCCGAATTGGATGAACATTGCGTCGTCCATATCTTTTCTAGCTTTTAGATAAGTTTTGATCGCTGTTTTGGCTTCTTCGGACAGGAACACGACGCGGACTTTTTCACCTTTTCCGCGGATAGAGAATTCATCTTTGGTCAGATCTAGGTCGCGATTGAGACTCGCGAGTTCCGATAGACGTAGTCCGGTTGAGAAGAAAAGTTCGAGAATTGCTTTGTCTCGAAGTTCCGGAAGCTCAGTTCCTTTTGGAGCCCCGAGCAATCTCTCGAGTTCGGCATGTGAAATGAGGTCGAGTGATCTCTGTGCGGTTTTGGCGAGTTCGATTTTTTCCGGCGACATTACCTCGACTCCGCGCTTCATCAGGTATTTTAGGAAACTGCGAAGCGCGATCAGATGATAGTTTTGAGTATTTTTCTTCATGCTGGCGGCGGATTGTCCGCGGACTTTCTGACCCTCTTGGCGGTTTAGAAACAAACGAAATTCACGAAGCTTGGATTCGTCGATGTCCTCAGCATCTTTAACTTTGGCGAATTCGAAGAATCTCGATAGGTAGTGATCGTAGTTTCGGACAGTCTTCAAAGACAAGCCCTTTTCGATTTCGACGTATTCTAGAAACTGGGTTTTAGCTTCGTTTATATTCATCCCGTTAGTGATAGGTCGCGGTCGTTACATTAATAATATTCTTGCGGCGTCCCGAAAGCGACCGCGATCACTAACGGGATTCACGCAACTATTATACCAAGCGTCGCAAAATAACTTGACTAAAATATGAAAAATAATATTATAAACCTTAACAGGGCTTCGTCTCCCTGCATTGGCTGGCTTGGTCTCAGGCTCCCGTCTTGCAGATTTGGGGGTTCTGAGGCCTCGCCAGGCATGAACAGTACTTTGTTTTAGGAAAGTGAAGAAATCCTTAAACTTCACCTGCCCCTACGGGGAAGAATACTCGGCTCCGCAAGTGCGGAGTTTCGTCGTTTCTGGGCTTGACAAATAAGGTTATTTCATGCTATCATCTGGTGGCAGGTGAAAGCTTGCAATTATTTTTTTATATAGTAATATCCCGAGTATGTTAACGACAGCCAAAAAAGCAAAAGTTATAAAGAAAGCCCAGCTCCATGATAAGGACACGGGTTCTTCTCATACTCAGGTTGCAATCCTTTCTGAAAGAATCAAAGAACTTTCAGACCATTTGAAAAAACATAAAAAGGATAACCACTCTCGTCGAGGTCTAATCAAGCTCGTTGCGAAGCGCCGAAATCATTTGAAATTCCTAGAGCGACACGACAAAGTCGCCTACGAAGCGATCTCAAAAGACCTTAAGCTAAGTGCTTAGAAGTTGGATATTAGAGGTTGGAAATTAGAAAACCTCTCTCTTTTGGTACAATATAAAAGAATCTTTTTAATAATTTACTAGTTATTTAAACTAGTCCTTAGTAATTTTTTATGTCTACAATTAAACACAAAGAGCAGCGAGTTGCTGTTTTTATCGACGCGCAGAATCTTTATCACACGGCCAAGAATCTTTTTGGTCACAAGGTTAATTTCGGCAAAATTGTCGAAGATGCTTTGGCCGGACGAAAACTCGTTCGTGCCATTGCTTATGTCATCGCTTCCGAATCTGGCGAGGAACAGGGCTTCTTTGAAGCTTTGAACAAAGTTGGAATTGAAACCAAGGTCAAAGACCTCCAAGTTTTCTCCGGCGGCGCCAAGAAGGCCGACTGGGATGTCGGACTTGCTGTTGACGCTATCACCATGGCACCGAAAGTTGACGCCGTAATACTCCTCTCTGGAGACGGAGACTTTATTCCGATGGTTCGGTATTTGCAGATTCATTCTGGCATCCAAGTTGAAGTGGCATCATTTGGTCGCTCAAGTTCTCAGAAGCTTGTTGAAGCTTGCGATAACTTCATGGACTTGGCAGAGCATCCAGAAAAATATCTGATCGGTTTCCG
>CAZSFS010000026.1:2057-6897 GCA_964606255.1 uncultured Candidatus Saccharibacteria bacterium
ATGAAAGAAAAGAAATTTACGTTGGAATTAGGAGGGCAAAATATTGTCGCGACTTTTTCGGATTTTGCCGATCAGTCAAACGCGGTTTTTATGTCATGTAACGACACGATCGTTTTGGTGACAGCTGTCATGTCAAAAGAAAAATCAAATACAGATTTCTTTAATTTGACTGTTGATTATCTCGAGAAATTTTATGCTTCGGGCAAGATTGGCGGCGGAAGGTTCATGAAACGTGAGGGCAAACCTTCTGACGAAGCAATTCTAGCCGGACGTGTAATCGATAGAACTATTCGACCACTTTTCAATCAAGCAATGGAATATGGCGTGCAGGTCATCGCTACAGTTTTGTCGATGGACGACTCGATTGATCCGGGAATTCTCGCAGTTAACGGTGCGTCACTAGTGCTTGCGTCATCAGAGATTCCTTGGGCTGGACCCGTCGGCGCCGTGCGTCTGTCTGAAAAAGACGGCGTTGTGCTTTTAAACTCTTCCGAGAAAAAAAGAGTTGAAGGATTTGATTACGATTTGATCGTTTGTGGTAAAGAAGGACATATAAATATGATTGAGGCAAAAGCATATCAGATACCGGAAAAAGTTATTGCATCAGGACTCGCTCGTGCTTCAGAAGAAATTACCAAACTTGAAAATTGGCAAAAAGAAATTGTAGATGAAATTGGAAAAGCCAAAAGAGTTGTCGAGATTCCAGAAATATCTCCCGAGGCGAAAAAAATGTTCGAAGAAAAAATCGCCCCACAGCTTGTTACGAGTGTTATGACCAATACTGCCGGCAAAGATTCTATGGAGGCTTTGAAAAAAGTTTGGAAAGAAGCTTTGAAAGCGAGTTTCCCGGATGCCGAAAGCTTCAAAACAGAAATGGATTATTACGAAGAAGCTGTTAATCAGGTGATACATGACCAAGCCGTCGACGCTGACAAACGCGCTGACGGTCGTCGCATGGACGAAGTTCGAGAGCTTTTTGCAAAGGCCGGAGGATTTTCTAAACGTCTTCACGGTTCTGGAATTTTTTACCGAGGAGGAACTCATATTTTCACCGCGCTAACTTTGGGTGGACCAGAAGATATGCAGTTAATCGATGGTATGGAAGTTGAGACAGATAAACGTTTCATGCATCATTACAACTTTCCGCCTTATTCCGTTGGTGAAACAGGGCGTGCTGGATTTGTAAATCGTCGTGAAGTTGGACACGGTGCGCTTGCAGAAAAGGCTCTCGAAGTCGTGCTTCCAAACAAAGAAGATTTTCCATACACGATTCGATTGGTGTCCGAAGCCCTAGCTTCAAATGGTTCGACGTCACAAGCCTCAATCTGTGCTTCGACACTCGCTCTAATGGACGGTGGTGTGCCAATCAAGGCGCCGGTCGCTGGTATTGCTATGGGTTTAATGTATCGCGATGAAAATGCTTACAAAATTTTGACTGACATCCAAGGCCCGGAAGATCATCATGGTGATATGGATTTCAAGGCCGCTGGAAGTGATCGCGGCATCACGGCAATCCAGCTTGATGTCAAAGTCGAAGGTGTGTCTTTGAAAATTCTTGAAGAGGCGCTCGAACAGTCTAAAAAAGCGCGCCTCGAAATTCTCGAAGTTATAAAGAAAGCCATTCCAGAGCCAAGAAAAGAAATTTCACCATTCGCGCCGAAAATTGTTGTGACAAAAATTGCTCCAACTAAGATTGGCTTGGTTATTGGCGGGGGAGGTAAGACAATCAATGAAATTCGCGAGAAAACCGGTACGGAAATTACGATCGAAGATGACGGAACGGTTTATATTACTGGACTCGCGGATGGTCCTGAGCGCGCCAAGAAGATCATCGAAGACATGGTTTTTGAGTGGCCGATGAATTCTGTCACGAATGGCGAAGTTGTCGGTATGAAAGAATTCGGCGCTTTCGTAAAACTTATGAATGGCCAAGAAGGTATGGTGCATATTTCTGAAATTGCTGATTTCCGAGTTGAGAAAGTCGAAGATTATCTAAAAGTTGGACAAATCGTTCCAGTCAAAATCATCAAGATTGAAAATGGAAAGTTGGGACTATCGATTAAACAAGCGCAGATCGATTTTGTGAAAAAGAAATAAGACTTCGCCCCGTCTGACGGGGCTCCGCGAGAGGGAGATTTTCTTACATCCTAAATCTTAATTCTTAAATCTGGTATAATTTTCTGCATGGAAGACGATGCCAAGATAACAGGAGAGGCTTTGGAAAAAGCCGATGAAAATTTAAGTGTTCCCAAAGAAGTCCCTCTTAAAAAAATTGAGGGTAGTGTTCGTACGTACGCGACTGATATTGCTGAAACAATGCGGCGTGAAAAAGGCTCGATCATAAAGATTGCCCTGGCTGAACAAGAACGTCGCAATGAATTCAAGAAAAAGCTTGATCCTACCGCAACAAAAAACATTGTTGTCATGATGCTTGGCTTTGTTTTGATTGTCGGAGGAATAATGATCTTTATCTATTCTGTAATAAACAGAAATGCGCCGGTTGATGTAACGCGTACGAACGTTGTTTTTCCCAGTCTTATTTTTACTGAGAATCAGGTTCAGATTGATATGACAGATTTGAATCGCACAGAATTTCTGCGAGCTATCTATGCTCAAGTTGATAATCAGACTCTCATACCAGAAACGATCAACAATCTTTACGTCTCTTATAAAACTTCCTTTGGCCAGACAACGGTTCCATCGACACTTTTCTTGACCAAGCTTGGAATCGAGGTACCAGAAACATTTTTTCAAAATCTTGATCCGCAATTTATGCTTGGGGTTTATAGTAAGCAACCAGTGAATAATCAGTTTTTGATTTTTAAAGTAAAAGATTTCAATGAGACTTTCTTGGCTATGCGCGATTTTGAAACGAGCATGCTCTCAGCGTTCTTAAAACTCTTTCGTATAGATACAAAAACTGACGGTAAAGACATATTTAATAAATCTTTTGAAACTGTAACTTTATTCAACAAAGAAGCTCGTGTACTAAAAGACTCGACAGGTAAGACCGTGCTCTCATATATTTTCCTTGACCCAAAAACGATCATGGTCACCACTCAAACTGACGCAGTCCAAGAGGTTTTAAAGAGACTAAACCTTCAAACACTAAAATAACGCTTCGCAAAATAGGTTTTTTGGTTTTCTGCGGGATCGTGTCTGCGCACTAGGTCCTCGAAAACCAAAAAACCTATTTTGCTTCGCTTGGGCATGTCCTCTTAAACGGAGCAAAATCTAAATTTTCTGAGTCTCGAGGACATAGCGACTGATTCGCGCTCCCGCAGAGCGAAGAAAATTTAGATTTTGCGAAGTGTCATTCTTGTTTCGGTCGGTATTGTAGAGCCTCCAACACGTGTTTCACTTCAATTCCTTCACTTTCCTCGAGATCAGCGATAGTTCGTGCAAGTTTGATCACCCTATGATAAGCACGCGCCGAAAGACTCAGACGTTTAGCTGTATCATTTAAGATATTTTTGACTTCTGGTTTTAATTCGATAAGTTTGTCGATATCTTTCACCCCCATCTCGGCGTTGGTTCTACCACGTGAATTTTTTAGTCTTTTTTCTTGAATTGCACGAGCTTTTAAAACCCGCTTCTTGATTAACGAACTTTTCTCTCCCTCTTTTTGTTTGTTTCCGAGTTTGTCGTAATCGATATTTAAGACGTTCACCCACATGTCGATACGATCAAGAATTGGTCCGGAAATTTTTTTCTGATAACGCACAATCTCGGCAGCCGAAGCGTTTTGGGGTGGGGGATTCATGGCAGCGACTAAAATAAAATTCGTTGGATAAGTGGCCGAACCGCGAGCGCGAGAAATATTTACAACTCGATCTTCGAGTGGTTGGCGCAATGATTCCAGTACTCTTCTATCAAACTCGGGAAATTCATCCAGAAACAAAACACCTTTATGTGCGAGTGTTACTTCGCCGGGTTTTGGATAAGTTCCGCCGCCAATGACCGAAACATAGCTCGAAGTAGAGTGGGGGCAACGGAATGGGGTTGCTGTTACCAGAGAATTTTCCAAAATACCAGCGATGCTGTGAATGGCAGTAACTTCTAAAACATCGTCTTTGGAAAGTGGAGGAAGGATAGAAGTGAAAGCGCGCGCGAGCATTGTCTTCCCAGTTCCGGGCGGGCCATACATAGCGATGTTGTGTCCACCGGCCGCAGCGATTTCCAAGCCACGTTTGGCCAGCTCTTGTCCGCGTACATCAGAAAAATCAATTATATGTTTTGGTTCCTCGTAAATAATTTCTGTCGCTGGTTGGTGTTCAATACAAAAGTCTTTTTTCTCATCCAAATGTTCAACAACCTGAATTAGGTTTTTAACCGGATAAATATTAATTCCTTCGATCAAAGCCGCTTCTTTAGCATTTGGTTCGGGTACGAAAATTTCTTTGAAACCTAAATTTTTAGCAGACTTTACGAGCGAGAGAATTCCTTTGACCGCTTTTAGTTCACCATTTAGCGCAAGTTCGCCCAAAAATATTTTGCCTTCCGGATCAAATTTGATCTCATCGTTTGAAAGCAGATAACCCAGGGCAATAGCCAGGTCGAAATAAGAGCCTTCTTTTTTGACGTTCGCTGGAGACAAGGAGACAACAATCTTTTGATTTGATTGTTTAGGGGATTTAAGCCCAGAATTTTTTATCGCTGAACCAACTCGGTCTCGTGCTTCGTCGACTGCTTTGTCCGCGAGTCCGACAATGGCGAAATTGTGTAAGCCACGGGAAATATCCGTCTCAACGGTAATGAGCTGGCCATCTAAAATATTTATTTGAGCAGAGTAGACTCTTGAAAAAGACATTAGACAAAAGCTGACTCTAGGTCGTGGTTT
>CAZSFS010000027.1:0-2855 GCA_964606255.1 uncultured Candidatus Saccharibacteria bacterium
CCAATCCACGATCTCAATTCTAGGAAATCTCTCACGACCTCGTCTCGTATCCGAAGTCTGCAGTTAGTCGGAAAGCTTGCACCAGAAGGCGAGTCGTTACCAGAACTTTTTGACGAGCTTGTGGCGGCTTACACGTTTACTTCGACCACTCATCCTCGGTCGGAAGACATGGAAAGCATTGAAGCTCTTATTGCGCTCAAGATTTTACATAGTCTTGGTTATTGGGGCGACAAACAAGATGAAAACAATCTGGTCAAAAGTCCATTTAACGAAACGGCTGTAGAAAGTATTAAGGCCGTCAAAAAAACTATAATTAAAGAATTAAACAATTCTCTACGCGCTACTCAGCTTTTATAAATTCCTACTTGCTACTTTCTACTTACTACTTTCTATTCTATAATTAAACAATGCCGCCAAAGAAAAAAAGCCATATTCAAAGGCTCAAGGAAAAACTTTATAGTCCGAAAACCAAAGATATAAACCTCCGCCCGCGCGGGGAGGTTTACGAAGACGAACACCTTGTTTCCAGTGAATGGAAAAAAGAAGCGCCTGTTGAGATAAAGAGGAGAAAGAGCGTTCTTGAAAACACCATGTTCCGAAAGTTTTTTATCGGGGCAATGGTCTTTTTTGTGGCGTCTTTGGTTTTTGGTGCCGCCATGTTTTTCGGTGGACGAAACACTGTGTCGGCGGACAATATAGAAATCAATGTTTTAGGTAATGCTTTTGTTTCTGGTGGCGAGGAGTTGCCGCTCAAAATTCAGTTTTTAAATAGAAATAATGTCGCGCTCGAATATGCCGACTTGATTCTCGAATATCAAAAAGGCTCTGGCGGTGGTGAATCAATTCAAAGTGATCGCACCACAGTCGGTACAATTCCAGCTGGTGGAATGGTTGAAAAACTCGTAACACTCACACTTTTTGGTGCACAGGGAACAACTAGAGACGTAAACATTACGCTTGAATATCGTATACATGGTTCTAGCGCTATCTTCGTCAAACAAAAACCATATGTCGTGAATATTTCTTCGAATCCGATCACTCTCGTCGTCGATGGCCCAACAGTTGCTAATTCAAATCAAGATTTAAAATTTGATGTTACGGCAAGTCTGAATACCGAAAAATCTGTAGAAGATGTAATGATTGTTGTAAATTATCCACCGGGATTTGATTTTAAAGACGCGACACCCGAGCCGACTTTTTCTGATAATATTTGGTCGCTTGGAGACTTGGCCAAGGGCGCCGAGAAAGTAATTTCAATCGAAGGAGTATTGGTGGCTGATCCTGGAGAACAACGTGCTTTCAATATTACAACCGGAACAGCAAATCCTGAAAATGAACAACGAATCGGGACTCAATTTAATGCTCAAGATTACATTTTGTCGATTGCCAAACCGTTCTTGGATTTGAAATTGTCGGTCAATGGTAACAATGCCCCAGAGGTTTCGGCAATTTCTGGTCAGTACGCTCAGGCGGAAATAAATTACAACAACAATTTGGATTCAAAAATGACAGATGTTGAAATAACTGCAAAATTCTCGGGTAACGCCTTTGACCCGAACTCTGTTCAACTAAATGGCGGAGGATTCTACGATGCAACAAATCAAAGTATTGTTTGGAATAGTCAAACCACACCAGATTTGGCCAATGCCGAGCCTGGAGAAAAGGGTGATTTGAGATTCAAATTTAAATCGATTTCTCTAAATGGTACGAATATCAGAAATCCAGAAATAAACATAAACATAAGTGTCAGGGGACGTCAGTCGTCTCTCGGAAATTCATTCCAAACCATTAATGATTATATAAGGAAAAAAGTTAAGTACTCTAGTTCAAGTGGTGTTACAGGAAATGCCTTGTACTACTCCGGACCTTTTACAAATAGCGGTGGTTTGCCTGCACGAGCTGGATCCCCAACAACATATACAATCGTCTGGAATATTGCCGGTAGTACTAGTCGCTTGACCAATGTAAAAGTTCGTGGAATTCTGCCTTTCTATGTCGAATGGATGAATAATTGGAGTCCCCAGAGTGCTAAAGTTAGCTATGATCCAGGAAATCATGAAGTTATTTGGGATGCCGGTACCATAGAAGCTTCCAGCGGTTCTGCCGCTCCAACGACCTTATACTTCCAGGTCAAACTTAATCCAGCAAGTTCTCAGTCTGGTTCGGTCGTAAATCTCGTAAGTAATATTTTTATGAGCGCCAAAGATTCTTTTGCCAATTCAGATATAACTAGAAATATGCAACCTATTACGACTAGACTAAATCTTGATAGTAACTATAATTCAGAGAATGACACCATCCAATAAGCAAGATGATTTGATGCAAAAAATTACGTCTTTGTGTAAAAGACGCGGTTTTATCTACCCAGGGTCGGAAATCTATGGGGGATTGGCCGGAACCTATGATTACGGGCCTCTTGGCGCACTGCTTCGCGACAACGTTATCGAGTCTTGGAAGAAAAAATTTGTGCACAGTCGTCGCGACATGCATATGGTCAATGCGGCTATTCTTATGAACCAGAAAGTTTGGCAGGCGACTGGTCACGTCGATCATTTTTCTGATCCACTGGTTGAGTGCAAGAAATGCAATAAACGTTTCCGTGCAGATCAGCTCGATTCTGATAAGTGTCCAGCATGTGGTGGGGAATTTGGTGAAGTACGTCAATTCAATATGATGCTCTCTACTCAAGTCGGTGCGGCTGAGGATTCCTCGGCTACCTCATATCTACGTCCAGAAACGGCACAGGGAATTTTTGTGAACTTCAAGAACGTAATGGACTCAATGCAACCAAAATTTCCTTTCGGTATTGCTCAAGTTGGAAAAGCTTTTCGAAATGAGATTACGCCACGTGATTT
>CAZSFS010000027.1:2955-6803 GCA_964606255.1 uncultured Candidatus Saccharibacteria bacterium
CTCTACGGTCTCGCATACCGCGGAGATTATGATTTGTCTCGACACACAGAGAGTTCTGGTGAAAAACTAGAATATCGTTTCCAGGGGGAAGAGGGTGTTGAAGTTTTGACTCCCCATGTTATCGAACCATCTTTTGGGCTTGATCGTACTGTTCTGGCGCTTTTGGTTTCGGCTTATAAGGAAGTTGGTGACGGTGAAGATTTGCGAACCTATCTAGCTCTCAATCCCAAAATTGCGCCTTACAAAATCTGTGTCTCGCCCCTTCTAAAAAATAAACCAGAACTAGTGACTAAAGCAGAAAGCGTTTTTGTTGATCTCAAAGAAGCTTTTGGAAACGTCGTTTGGGATGACAATGGAAATATCGGCAAACGTTATAAAAAACAAGATGAAATCGGTACACCTTTTTGTGTCGTTGTCGATTTTGAATCTCTCGAAGACGAGTCGGTAACAGTCCGTTTTCGGGACACGGCTAAACAAGAAAGGGTAAAAATATCCGAGCTCGAGAACTATTTCAACGATAAACTCAAATAGCAAAAGATTCCAAAAGTTGCTATAGTAAATCTAATGTTAAATAAGGGCGAGAAGGTCTACAACGTAAATATCAGCTCCAGAACCATCAGAAATGTTGCGCTGATTGGTTTGGTTGTTTGGCTTTTAGTGACTCTGAAAAGTCTTGTTTTTGTTGTTATGACGTCCGTCGTCCTTGCGACTTTTATTCGCACGGCTGCTGCAAGCCTAAAAAGACGACTTGGGATTACTCGAATTTTGTCCATTGCCGTCATGTATCTTTTAACGTTTTTGATTTTTGCTGGAATCATTTACTTTTTCTTGCCGATACTTCTAACTGAAATATCGAATCTTATACCTGTAATATCTAAATATTTACCAGGTGCTTCTGTTGTACAAAATTTTGATATCACGAATAATACTACTTCTGGCGTCTTGGCTCAGGGCGCTCAAATTTCTGGAATAATTGATCATCTAAAAAGTTTTCTTGGCGTTGTGGCGTCCGGATTTGGCAGTACACTGTCTGTTCTTTTTGGAAGCATATTGAATGTTTTTTTGGTGGTCATAATATCTTTTTATCTGTCAGTTTCAAGTGATGGAATAGAATCTTTTATTAGAATGCTTTCTCCTATTGAACGCGAAGAATACATAATTGGTTTGTGGAATAGATCTCAGGCAAAAATCGCTCGCTGGATGCAAGGCCAGCTTTTCTTGGGACTGGTTATCGGAATACTAACATTCATTGGCTTAACTTTATTAAAAATCGAACATGCTTTACTGTTGTCGGTTTTGGTAGCAATATTTGAACTTATACCTTTCGGAATATTTTTAGCAGCGATTCCCGCAATTTCTTTTGGTTTTGCTTCCGGGGGATTATCTCTTGCGATAATGGTGGCAGCGCTTTACATTTTGATTCAACAATTAGAAGGTTATTTTATTGCGCCCATCGTGATGAATAAAATGACGGGTATTTCTCCACTGGTCGTCATTCTTTCCGTTCTTGTAGGTGTTCAGCTTGCTGGGTTCTGGGGACTTATTCTTGCCGTACCGGTTGCGGTGACGATTCTCGAGTACATAAAAGATTTTGAGAAGAAACGAGTCATGAGCGCCTAAATCTCTTATGAAAAAACCAGTTTATATAACAACGACGCTTCCTTATGTTAATGCGCCCCTACACATGGGTCACGCACTCGAATTTATTCGTGCCGATGCGATTGCGCGCCATATGGAACTTCTAGGACACGATGTATTTTTCAATACAGGGACAGATGAACATGGTCAGAAAATTTATACGAAAGCTGTCGCAGCAGGCAAGGATCCTCAGACTTTTGTCGACGAGGCTTTTAAAGTTTTTAAAAGCCAAGTAGAGGCGTTTGGTATAAGTGACGGTGCACATTTCATCCGTACGACCGATGAACATCATGTGAAAGCCGCGCAAGAATTTTGGAAGAGAGTTTCAGATAACGGCTACATTTACAAAAAATCTTATCAAGCGAAATATTGTGTTGGTTGTGAAAGTGAAAAAACTGATTCCGAGCTTGTAAACGGAGAGTGTCCGCTTCATCCGGGAGTCAAAATAGAACTAATCGATGAAGAGAATTATTTCTTCAAGCTTTCCGCGCTTCAAGATAAGTTACTTGCGTTTTATGAAGGAAGTCCCAATTTCATTGTTCCGCAATTTCGTTACAACGAAATGAAAGCGTTCGTTTCGCGTGGTCTCGAAGATTTCTCAATCTCTCGCTTAAAGGAAAAAATGTCTTGGGGTGTGCCAGTTCCGGGTGATGATGATCAAGTAATGTATGTATGGTTTGATGCGCTTTCAAATTACATCTCGACTTTGGGTTGGCCGGAGAATATGGAAACTTTCAATAAATATTGGAAAGACGGAAATCCTATACAGTACTGCGGCAAGGATAACACTCGTTTTCAGGGAGTTATTTGGCAGGCCATGCTTTTGGCAGCAGAATTGCCGAACTCACACAATATTGTCGTAAATGGCTTTATTACGGGAGAGGGGGGTGTGCGAATGTCAAAAACCCTTGGTAATGTCGTTGATCCACTGGAAATGGCTCGGGAATACGGCACAGACGCGCTTCGAATGTTTTTGCTTACAGAAGTCTCTAGTTTTGAAGACAGTCCATTTACTGTTGAGCGATTTAAAGATGCATACAATGCGAATATGGCTAACGGCTTGGGAAATCTAGCGAGCCGAATTCTTACTCTTTCTGAAAAATATATTGAACCAATTGTTGATATGCCGGCTTATAACAACACAATCGAAAACTTTGACATCCAGAAAACCATGGAGAATATTCGAGGAACTATTTCTGAGCTGGATAAATATATCAACGACAGCAAACCTTTTACGGTTGTAAAAACAGACGAAAATGCAGCCAAAGAAATTATCAGGGAGTGCGTAAGGCGTTTGGCGTCTATCACTGTATCACTTCGACCATTTATTCCAGAAACTTCTACCAAGATCGAACAGCTTATAAAAGAAAACAGAAAGCCAGAAACTCCACTATTTTTGCGCAAAGACTAAGATGAAATATTTTGACATTCACTCGCATCTAAACCTTTCACCTCTATCAGAAAGGAAAGACGAAATAATTAAAACTCTTGAGGAAAAAGAAACCGGTACTATAACTGTCGGGACTGATTTTGAAACATCGGCGCAGGCCGTGACTATTGCTATTGAGAGCAACAATCTTTTTGCGTCTGTTGGGCTTCATCCGACCGAAGTCATGGAAAAACATTTTGATTTGGATGAATTTAGAAATCTTGCAGGTAAAAATAAAGTTGTTGCTATTGGTGAGTGTGGACTCGACTATTTCCGAATTGACGCGAGCGATGAATCAACCAAAAATTTACAAAAAGAAATTTTTAATAAGCAGATTGATTTGGCGATTGAGAAAAATCTTCCGCTTATTCTCCATATTCGTCCGCAAAAGGGGACAATGGACGCATACGAAGATGTTTTGGAAATTCTCGAATCCAAACTGTGCGAGGTTCAACCTCGCACAGGAAATGTGCAAGGTCGGACCTTGCATAAAATCATGGGAGATGTGCATTTTTTTGTCGGTAGTCCAGAAATTGCTGAAAGGTTTTTGAAACTAGGATTTTATTTGTCGTTCACGGGTGTTATTACTTTTGCCAGAGATTACGACGAAGTTATCCGCTTAGCTCCGATCGATAGAATTCTCACCGAAACAGATGCGCCTTTTGTCGCTCCAATCCCACATCGGGGGGAAGTCTGCGAACCATGGATGGTGGAAGAAGTTATTAAGAAAATTGCTGAAATCAAAGGCCTAGATCTCGATGAAACTCGTCTCCAAATCCTC
>CAZSFS010000028.1:0-3534 GCA_964606255.1 uncultured Candidatus Saccharibacteria bacterium
GATTCGTCATCAAAAGCCGACATGACAAATACTGGTTTACCCAAAGCCTCGAATTCTTTTTTTGTTTTCGCTATAGTCTCAGCGTCAGACATGTCAGTTTTGGTCAAAATTATGATCTCATCTTTCTTGGCCAAATCTACATCATAATTTTCAAGCTCCTTTCGAATATTTTTATAGGACTGCAGCATGTCTTCGTTTTCGAAAGAGACCAAGTGCGCGATCATTTTTGTACGCTTAATATGTTTGAGGAATTTTACGCCCAAGCCTTTGCCTTCAGAAGCGCCTTCGATGATCCCCGGAATGTCAGCAATAACAAATTCTTGAAGAGTTCCTAGGTGTGGATCAAGTGTAGTAAAAGCATATGCACCGATTTTAGACTTCGAGTTTGTCACAGCGTTTATAAGAGTCGATTTACCCGCATTTGGATACCCAACGAGTCCAACATCAGCAAAGAGTCGAAGTTCGACAAGCAAGTTTGCCGTCTCACCGGGCTTACCCGGAGTTGATTCGTATGGAGTCGTGTTTACAGAAGATTTGAAATGTTCGTTGCCAAGTCCACCTTTTCCACCTTTTAAAATCAAAATTTTCTGACCTTCTTCTAAAAGTTCGTAAACTTCACCGTTGTCGAGATTCGTCACAACAGATCCAACTGGAAGTTTGATGAACATATCTTCGCCGTCTTCGCCCTTCATTTTTTTCTTTGCACCTGACTCGCCGTTTGGAGCAATAAACCTGGTATCGTGAGTGTAGCTCGAGAGAAGTCCGGAGTCTTTCACTCCTTCTATATAAACATCAGCTCCACGACCGCCATCGCCTCCGGCTGGGCCCCCACGGTCTTCAAATTTGTCCTGACGCCAACGAACAACCCCGTCTCCACCGGTTCCTGCTCTCGCGTAGATTTTTAATTCATCGACAAATGCCATGATTTAGAAATTAGAGGTTAGAAGTAAGATGTTGTAAAAAATTAACATACACGAAGATTAGCTGTTCAGAGCTTTTTTCGCAAGCTTTATCGCACCTTCCCGACTCTTGGCCCCAACCAAGAATCTCTTTGGATGAGCGAACAATGCATCAGATACACCGGTGATTTTGGCCAAACTTTCATCCCGCTCGCCTGCCCAACTTTCAGGAAAAGGTTTTCTTGGTTTAAACATTTCTTCTTCAATTGCCTGAACGTGCCAATTATTCATATGACTTGGATAAACAACATAAACAGTATCGGGTTTATCTTTTAAAACTTTTTGCCAAGACCAATTATCTTCAAGAACAATGACGCCTTTGTCACGAGCATTTTCATAAGCTTCTTCGACATAAACCTGACCTTCGAGCTTGTCAGTAATCCTCTGGATCAATCGACGTAAGATTATTTTTGCCGCCTCAACCATTTTCAAAAAATTTTTGTCATTGGTCGCAGCATTCTCTTTCCAGGTTGTGTTGAAAAACGAAACCACGTTTGAAATTTCAACCGGCATAATTTCCAAATCAAGCTCGCGATAAATTCGGTGACCGTTGTCGTGAGCGTCAATCGAGGTTACAAACTTCTCGTCGATATCTTTCCATATTGAATCCGATAAAACTATTTCTCTTCCAAAATGTTTCCAGACCAAACCAAAAGCCGCATACGGCACGCCATTGTCTCTAGTCCCGGCGCCACCACGTTGATGGTGATCAAATATATTTTTCTCTGGTGAATACTCTCCACCGACATCAAATACAAAATCTCCACGAGCAAAATCTGCTTCGTCTCGTGAACGAACGACCTTGTATCTTATATTCTTCTTTTCGAGGAATAATTCTAAAGTCGCACAAGCAAAAACGTCATCCGCGTGAAATGCGCCGTTGTGGGTAACTAAAATTTTGCGTCGCTTGAATGGATTAATCACTTTTTTTAACAGTTCGGTCGAACAGCCAGTTGAGAACAGAAACTATTAATGATCCGAGAAGTGCCGCAGTAAAGCTGTCGACTGACATACCTGGCACGAGTCCAGAAACAAACCAGAAGAATAGCGCGTTTAGAATAAGAAGAAACAGCCCGAGTGTGATAATCGTGATCGGAAGCGTCAGGATCTTTACGATTGGCTTGATAATAACCTGAACGATCGTAAGCGCCGCGCCCGCGATAAGTGCCGTTACAACTGTATCGACATGTATCCCTGCCACCAAATAGTCCGCGGCCAAAACCGCGAGCACCATGAATATAAATCTAAAAAAAAGTTTCATAAAATTTTCTAAAAACTAATAACTAGAAACTATCAACTAAAGAGTTCGTCTACGACATTTTTAACATCTCCGCCATCGGCCTTGCCTTTCAAGTCTTTCATGAGAGCTCCGACAAGCATTCCTTTTTTTGATGGATCAGTAATTCCCATTTCGGCCTTCTTTGCTTCGGCCAATTTTTGAATTTCTTCGACAGACATCATGGTCGGTAGAAATTCTTGGAGAATTGCGAGCTCCTTTTCCTCAGCTTCAGCAAGTTCTGGACGCCCACCGGCATTGAATTGAGCAATAGATTCTTTGCGCTGTTTAGCCACACGAGTGATGACAGCTATAGCTTCTTCATCAGTAAGCATCTCGGTCGGAGGACGTTTTGTTGCCACTAGTTCGTTTGTAAAAGCTGTCGAAAGCCCGCGCATAACTGAAAGCCTAACTTCGTCTTTGGCCTTCATGGCAGTCTTTATGTTTTCTTTGATTGTTTCTTGGATTGTCATCCCGGTTAGAAATTTTAATATTTATAATACATTTCGGATTCTCGTTCCCTGAATTTCTAACGGGACACGTACCCACATTCTATCAAAAATGCTAAAATATTCCACATGGAAAAAAGACTCATATTTTTAGACACTGAAACAACCGGTAATATGCCTCCTGACAGACTTTGTCAAATCGCTTTTAAAATTGGTGATGAAACTTTCTCTGAACTTTACAAACCACCCGTTCCAATTACCATCGAATCCATGGCCGTGCACCACATCACCGAGAAAATGGTTGCGAACAAACCCGCTTTTGTTGATAGTCTAGAATTTAAAAAACTCCAAGAACTTTTTGAAACGGATATTGTTTTTGTCGCCCACAACGCCAAGTTCGATATCGGAATGCTTGAAAAAGAAGGTTTGAAACCAAAATACGTCATCGACACATATCGTGTAGCCAGACATCTAGACCCTGACGGCAAAATTCCATCATATCGATTGCAATATCTACGTTATCTTTTGGGAATTGAAATTGAAGCCACTGCTCACGATGCTATGGGTGACGTACTTGTTCTAGAACAACTTTTTGAAAGACTAGTAAAGAAAATCATGGAAACAGAAAACTTGTCACGCGAAACCGCTATTGAACAAATGATTGATATTTCCAGTCATCCCGTGCTTTTCAAGTTCATGAATTTCGGAAAATATAAAAACTCAAGCCTTGAAGAAGTCGCCCAAAAAGACGCCGCTTATTTGCGCTGGCTATTGGAACAAAAAAGGCAAACTCCCGAAGAAGAGGAGGATTGGATTTACACCCTTGAACATTTCTTGAAAATGTAGTATT
>CAZSFS010000028.1:3634-6564 GCA_964606255.1 uncultured Candidatus Saccharibacteria bacterium
GAAGAAGAGGAGGATTGGATTTACACCCTTGAACATTTCTTGAAAATGTAGTATTGTTTGATTAAACCAAACCCATCTTACCGTGGAACAACGCATACATGCCCGCCTGGTACAGTTCTGGCTGATTGCTCTTTCCATCAGCATCCCCTTCCTGTGGGTGGAGAATCTCTCCCAGTACATCAAGTGTTCAGCGATCGCCTACCTCGTTCTAATGACCATACGCTGGGCACTCAATCCCGACCTTGTGCGAATTACGATCATCGCTTCGATACTTGCGGCAACCAATATCGGACTAGCCATGTCTGGTGCATCATTTGGTTCCGTGATGGTGGTAGAACTTCTGTTGTTTCCCCTATCCCTCGCATTTATAACCGAGAGAAGGGCAGAAGTAATCATGTTCCATGTCCAATTCTTCTTAGTGGACATCTGGGTGGAAATGCTAGTGGACAGGCTCTCACGAACCAAAAGCAAAGCACCATGAAGAGATTCCTGCATCGGGCACATCAGCAGTTGTTCTTTCTTGGCCTACTGGGCCTGTCTTTCGTCGTCTCACAAGCAGTAAACGTGTGGGATTATATGACGAGGACAAAGCGTCCAGATCAAGGCTACCTCTGACGAACCTTCGGGTTCCGAGCGATAGACCCCTTCGGGGGTCTTCGTCTTTTCATGTTAAAATATCTCCATGGATAATTGGTTATACATAATTGGCGCCCTGATTCTGGGTTTTATAATTTCAAAGTTTTTAAACAGACAGAAATCGCCTGATTCTTCTATGCCGATGTTCAAGATGCTCGCTGACGAAATGAAAGACATGCGACGCACCCTGGACGAACGCATGCATCAGTCGAATGAAAACTTGAAATACCAATCAAGCGAATCTCACAAACTTATCCGAGAAATCACTCGCGAGATCACCGAGGTGAAAGAGACCGGTAAACAAGTCATGGGCTTCACCGAACAACTCGAAGAACTTCAGAACATGCTCAGGAATCCTAAAAGCCGGGGCATCTTGGGCGAATATTATCTTGAGACACTTTTGAAAAATACTTTGCCAACCGGTTCTTATCAGATGCAATACCCTTTCCCGAACGGTGAAATTGTCGACGCCGCGGTCTTTGTAAAAGACAAAGTGATTCCGATTGATTCAAAATTTTCTTTGGAAAACTATAATCGTATTTCTGAAGCCAGTGACCCAACAGAAAAAGATCGTTTGGAAAAATTATTCTTGAATGATTTGAAAAATAGAATCGTTGAGACTTCGAAATATATTCGTCCGACCGACGGCACGATGGATTTTGCTTTCATGTTCATCCCACACGAGGCGATTTATTATGACCTAATCGTAAACAAGATCGGAAACATTACCGAAGAGACCGAGAACTTGATTCAACGCGCCGCGAGCAAGTACAAAGTCATCATCGTCTCACCAACATCGTTCCTCGCTTATCTGCAAACTGTTTTACAAGGACTCAAAGCTTTGCAAATAGAAGAACGCGCTGTCGAGATCCAAAAACGTGTCGGTGAACTTGGAAAACATCTAGAAACTTTCTACGACTATCACGACAAGCTCGGCAAGAATTTGGGCACGGTTGTAAATCAATACAATCTATCGAGCAAAGAATTCAAAAAAATAGACAAAGACGTCATGCGTATATCGGGAGAATCTATGAAGATAGAAGTTTTGGAGATTGATAAGCCAAGAGACGGTGAATAAAATTACCTCCGCGCGGAGCAAAACACAAATTTTCTGATACCCGAGGACACAGCGACCAGGTCGCGCTCCCGCAGGGCGAAGAAAATTTGTGTTTTGCGGAGCTACCGAACGATATCTGTCACATCAATCTTGTACCAATCTTTCCAGAGACCATTCGTGATTTTTGGGTCTTTCATTCTAACTACGATTTCTTTTTCTCGTTGCAAAGCTACAAATTCTTTTTTGACTCCTTCACTTTCACACACAACATAAGAAAACGGAATTCCCTCTTCATCCACATCAATATCGATTGAATCTACTTGTTCGCACGTTCCAGCATGAACTCCGAGTTTATATGGTGTTCCAAAAGTAATCGCATTTCCATTTCGAGTAAAGTCAGCGAATTCCATTTTGAGCCAGGTCTGATTCGTACCAGCGACTTCTGGACTTGTCGTATCGAAAGTCCATTTCACGCCAGTAAATTCGTATTCGTAATCACCTTCTGTGACCGGTTTCAAAACTTGAAGCGCGCCAGCGTTTGTCTCAGCAGTCTCATCGACGATCGGCAAAACCTCTTCGGTCGGAGATTTGGTTTCTCTAGGCCAGAGAAAAATTACTAATAAAACAGCGATCACAATGATCGCTCCAAAAATTCCTTTTTTAATAAAGCTCCCGTTTCCAACAACTGCCACGTCTTTATTTTCTTCCATAGTATCCCTAGTTTACCATGGTGGGAAATTCTCGTAAAATCTTGATTAAAGCTCAAATTTTGGGTATTCTATTTGGGTATTTTTGGCCTTAAATGGCCCTATCGTCCCTGGCCGGGCAGGCTAACGGTTAGGACGGATCTTTTTATGAAATGCTTTCTTTATATTTTAAGAAGCAAAGAAGATAAGGGTTATTATGTTGGAATTACGCGAGACTTAGAAAAAAGATTAGATTATCACAATAAAGGCCGAGTCAAATCAACAAAATCACGGATTCCTTTTGAGATGATATACACCGAAACTTTTGATGGTATGGGCGAAGCTAGAGACAGAGAAAAGTACTTAAAAAGCTACAAAGGATCAAAAGAGAAATTAGATATAATAGATAGCGTTATATCTTAAAACTGGCCCTATCGTCTAACGGTTAGGACGGAGCCTTCTCAAGGCTTAAATCGGGGTTCGATTCCCCGTAGGGTCACAAAATTACTTCGTAATTTTGGACTTTTTGCAACGCAAAAAGGAATCGAAAG
>CAZSFS010000029.1:0-5906 GCA_964606255.1 uncultured Candidatus Saccharibacteria bacterium
AATTGTACGGCTTGGTCATCGGCAGTTTCTGGAACAACATTATCAAATGACACAATAGCGCCAACAATTCCAGGCACACCAACTGTTGCAGGCACAACTTCAGCATCAATCAGCCTTTCTTGGACAGCTTCGACAGATGCTGTGGGCGTCACAGGCTACAAGATTTTCAGAAGTTCTAGTTCAGGTGGAACATATACAGAAGTTGGCACATCAGCTACAAACTCTTATACGAATACAGGCCTTTCATCAAGCACGACATATTATTACAAAGTATCTGCATACGACGCGGCAAACAACAACTCGGCACAGTCAGGCGCTTCTTCCGGAATAGCGACACAAGCTGCTCAGTCTGGTGGACAAACAGTAAGCGGTATCAATGGCCCAGTTGGACCATCTCTTACGACAAACGCAACATCTTGCACGAATCCTTCAGGCGGAACAATATATTATGTCGATGCAGTGGCGGGCAATGATGCAAATAATGGAACATCTGTTTTGACGGCGTGGAAAAGTGTTGCCAAGGTAACCAGTCTAGAGTTTGGTATGAGTACAGGAACGATGATCTGCTTCAAGAGAGGTCAGACTCATTATGGTAATCTGAAGATTCTTAAATCTGGTACCGCGTCAGCTCCTATTATCGTGGATGCGTACGGAACAGGAACGGCCCCAATCATTTCTGGAAATATATTGTTAACTGGTTGGACACAACACTCTGGAAATATTTGGAAGACAACGCTTTCTTCTGCCCCAGCATCAACCCCGAAGTATTTATTTGTTGGCAGCGCATATCAAACATTAGCACGACAACCAAATACGGGATGGTATTATACTGAATCTCGAGGTGCGAATTCAATGACGGACACCGATAATTCATGGCTATCTTCACAATCAGCCAATTCTTTGGTGGGTGCGGTTGGTGTCTACAGAGCTTCTCCGTGGTCATTTGGTACTATGAGAGTTACAGGTAATTCAGGAGGTACAATGAACGTTGAAAGATATGATCATATTAACTCTGGTGCAGCTATTCAATACGGATTAACATGGTCAAATTTGAAATGGGGGTATATTCTGAGAAATAAATTAGCATTCCTTGATACTCAAGGAGAATGGTTTTTTGACTCAAGTACAAATACGGTTTATTTATGGGCACCAGGAAGCGCGAACCCAAATTCTCTAACAGTAGAACTTTCATCTCAGCCGGAAGCTTTGTATCTAAATACGTCAAACAATGTTAAAGTTCGAAATCTTATTATAGAAGGTGCGACAAGTTATGCGGTCAGATTGTCCAATAATCGTGGGGTAGCTCTTGAAAATCTAGAAATCAGAAATTCAAATATTGGTATCCATCAATACGGAACATCGACTCTTTCTACAGTTCCTAACTTCTTTGCAAACAACTACGTTCACGATCTAAATGCTGCCGGAATTTCGAGTATAAGTCCGGGTGCAGGAGAAATAATAGAGGGGAATGTTGTCGAAAGAATTTCTGTTGTCGAAGATCGAATCTTTACTTCGGATATGACACATGTGGGCATCATTCAGCCAAGTAATAATGGTATCGTAAGACGAAATATTGTTCGAGATACTGGATATGCTGGTATTGCAGGCTCAGGTTCAGGATTAATTACCGAAAATCTCGTAGAGAGATCTATGGCAACATTAACCGATGGTTCTGGAATTACTTTTGACGCTACCAACGGTCTTACTATCAGTAAAAACATCATAAAAGATATTGGTGTTGGTTCCGGTCAAAACGCTGGATCCACAGCTGGTCCAGGCGCCCAGCCAAACATGGTTTCTATGCCAATATTGTATGTGGGTTATTCAGCCAAAGATAAGGGTATTTATTGGGGTAACGGAAGTGTGGGAATACCGAATAAAAATACAACGATAGATGGGAATATTGTTGTAAATACCACAGACGGAATTTGGATAGACCACTCTAGAAATACTAGCGGAGATATGACTTCTGGTAATAAGGCAATAAATAATACCGTCTTTGATTTCAACCGTTCTGGTATAGGATTTACTAATTATTCTCTTCAAAATACTTCACAAACCTGTGAACCGGCAGCAAATAGCCCGTGCTTTATAAACTTCGACAACGTTGTAACTGGAAATAAATTGTATGGAATAAATACTTACCAAAATCCATTATTCCTCTTGCATTCTTGGAGTAATGGCGCAGGAGCTGTCGTTGATTGGGGAACAATAAACAACAACTATTATTACAATCCATTCAGAACAGCCAAAATTTGGGAAGTTCGAAACTTTGGAACAGGGGAGAATCAATGGACACTTGCAGAGTGGCGAGCAAATAGAAATGAAGATACCAACTCTACTTCTTCTACATATACTTTGACAAACACCAATCAGTCCGCAGACATCTTCTATAATGCCACGGGATCTCCAATCACTCAGTCAGTAAATGGATGTAATGCAAACGGTACTCCGCTAACCGGCACCCAAACAATCCAGCCATTCACCGCGATTGTCGTAGAATATGGAAATTGTTAATTATTAGGTTAATGTTTAAGTATTATGAAAACTGTAATATGGGTATTGATTTTAGCTCTTCTGGTCTTGGGATATTTGTTTATTGGTAAAAATAAAAATTTTGGATCAGTAAACAATACTCCCGATATAGTTGAGCTAGAAAAACAATCAGCCAAAGAGCCGACCGCAGAGGCGTTGATAGATGCTCAGTTCGGCATCCCCGAAAATGAAGCCGAGGCTAGATACGAAGCAGATATGAAGCAAAATCAATAGCAAAAACCCCGCGTCAAACGCGGGGTTTTTGCTATGTGCTATAATCCTTTGACATGAAATCAAAAACACAAAAAGACGAGCGTTTCAAGGTTATAAAAGCAGGAAAGGGTTTGGGTTTTGGACTTAAAACCAACATACCATTTAAAAAGGGTGATTTTGTCATCGAATATGTTGGAATAAAAAGAACAAACAAAGAAGTCGAAGATCATACAGGAAAGTATCTATTCGAAATAAACAATAAATTTACCATAGATGGATCGCCTCGTTATAATACTGCTCGTTATATCAATCATTCCTGTGCACCAAATTGTGAAGTAGAGATAAAAAAGGGCAAAATTATGATAATGGCTATAAAAAAAATTACCGCCGGACAGGAACTTACGTACGATTATGGCAAGGAATATTTTGATGAATTTATAAAACCGGTCGGTTGCAAATGTGTTAAGTGTTTAAATAAAAAATAAAATGGAAAATAACGAAATAAATAAAGAGGTTGTAGTAAAGCCCAAATTGAATATACCTTCAGCGATTGTGTTATCTGGAGTAATAATTGCAGCAGCTATTTTTCTGAGAGATGCGCAGGTGGCGAGTTCTGGGTCCTACGAAGATAACGACAAGCTTAGTTTGGTGTCCGAAATTACTGAAGCAGACTTTATCAGGGGAGACAAAAAAGCGGAAATTACTCTTATAGAATATGCTGATTTTTCTTGTCATTTTTGTGCCCAGTTTCAACTTACCCTTAAACAGCTTGTCGATGAACATGAAGGACAAATTAGATGGGTTTATAGACACTTACCGATTTTTAACATCGAAGCTGCGATATCGAGCTCATGCGTTGGACGTGTTGCTGGAGAAGAGGCTTTTTGGAAGTACTCTGATACCTTGTTTGCTAACCAAGATAAACTAAAAACCGAGTATTATTTGGAAATTGCCAAGAACCTTGGAATTGATGAAGCGAAATATAATGTTTGTATAAAAGACCCAGAGATCGAAAAAGATATACGACAAGAATTTACCCAAAACAAAATCCTGCTCGGTTTCAACGGAACACCCCATACGGTTTTGATTGACAAAGATGGAAAAAAGTTTTCTTTTACGGGAGCTTTACCCTACGAAGAGCTTAAATCAGTAATCAAGGGCCTCGATAAATAGAAGGTGTTATAATAGCTCCAGCCTTTATAAAATAGTAATTAAATATGAAATTAATGTATTCAATAATTATCGTCATTGTGGCCATCGCTGTTGTCTTTATTCTTTTGAAAAAAAATCCAGTCGAAACCACAGAAAATGTTATAAATAATATCGAAGAAACAATGAATACTGAAGAAAAAAGTAACACACAGGCGGTAAATCAGACAGAGTCAGTAAAACCAACAAACGTCGTTTCTTCAGGAGAAGAATTAAAAATGACTATTACTAAATCTGGAACAGGTGACATTGTGTCAAAAGACGGAGACGTTTTGTCGGTTCACTATACCGGGTATCTGGAAGATGGAAAAAAGTTTGATTCAAGTGTTGATCGGGGAACTCCATTTGAGTTCACTTTAGGAATTGGACAGGTTATCCAGGGTTGGGAAATTGGCATGAAAGGTATGAAAGTTGGCGAAGTTAGAAAAATTGTTATCCCAGGCAAATTCGCTTATGGAGAAAGAGGCGTGCCCGGAGTTATTCCCGCCAATGCCACTTTGATTTTTGACGTCGAGCTTCTAGCCATAACCCCTAAGGGCGCCCAATAAAATGATAGTTTGGAAAAATAAAGAACTTATAAAGATTGGCTGGACAAAAGCGAAAGAAAATTTTTGGCCACTCATTGGCTTTATGTTGATTATATACGTTGCCGGAGCTTTGAGTCAGGAGATTAAACTTGGTTTTATTGTCAATGTTTTGACGTCTTTTGTTTTGACAAGTGTTTTTCTGCGAATCGCCAAGGGAGAGAAATTTGATTTCAAGAAAATTTTTGATGATTTTTCTGGTTCCAAAATCTTTCATTTTTTTGTTGGGAATATCGTTGTTTTGATTTGCATTTTTGTCGGTCTTGGTTTACTTGTTGTCCCTGGAATCATTGTTGCTTTGATGTTGTCATTCGTAGGTTATATTTTGGTTGAAGAAAATAAAAACATTGATTGGAAATCTTGGAAATTCTGGGAAGCCATCAAAAAGAGTTATTTTATGACCAAGGGTTATAAATGGAGGATTTTTCTTTTACTTCTTGTGCTTTCTGGCATTAACATCTTGGGCTTCTTGGCTTTCTTGGTTGGACTACTCTTTACCCTACCTCTTTCGGGAATTGTGATGGCTACTCTGTACGAGAAACTTAAAAGTGGGGGACATTCCATCGACACAAGTAATATTCCTCCCGCACTACCGTCAGAACAAGTGAGTTAGAAATTAATTATTATTAAAACAATATGGATCAATCAATAAAAAATTTAGCCGGAATGGCGACCTTGGTTTTGATGCTTGTCGCAGTTTTTTTAAGTATACAGGTAGTAAAGGGGCTTAAAACAACTGAAGTAAACGCCTCAAACACCATTACTGTTGAAGGTAGTTCGGAAGTTTTCGCTGCACCAGATATTGCAACCATTTCATTTGGCGCATCTGCCACGATGAAAGAGCTTAAAGATGCACAAGCCGAAGTCGAGAAGAATTCAAGCAAAGCAATCGAGGCGGTCAAGGCTCTAGGAATTGATGCAAAAGACATTCAGACAACTTATTACAACGCTTACCCTCAGTATGATTACAAATGCGGACAGTTTGGTTGTGGGGGATCAAATGGAACTTTGATCGGTTACCAAGTCACCCAGACTACAACTGTTAAGATCCGTGATTTGACAAAAGTAAGTCAGATCTTGGGAGCCGTTGGATCGGCAAAAGTCTCTGATATTCAGGGACCAAACTTCGATATCGAAAACAAAGACGATCTTCAAAGCCAGGCTCGCGAGGAAGCTATCAAAGAAGCCAAAGAAAAAGCTAAAGTTTTGGCTAATCAACTCGGAGTTCGACTTGGACGCATCGTATCATTTAACGAAGGTGGATATGGAGGACCAATAATGTATGCCAAGACAGAAATGGCTATGGATTCTCAAGCGGGAAACCCAGCTCCGACCATAGAAACAGGACAAAACCGAATTTATTCC
>CAZSFS010000030.1:0-5214 GCA_964606255.1 uncultured Candidatus Saccharibacteria bacterium
TTCTTCATTCCATCAGCTTTCGCATTTACTTCATACGCCGTGTTTTGCTGTTCGAAAAAGTTTACAAGTTCGTAGACATCGGTCGCAGTCGTCATCCACTTGGCGGGATTTGTGACATTGTAATGAGGCGGCATACCGAGCTCTTCGAGACGTCGATCAGCTACATACTGAACATACTGGTTAACGTAATCGGCATTAAGTCCAAGAATTCCCTTCGGGAACAAATCTTTATTGTAAGCGGTTTCCAAGTCCACTCCCTCAATCACAATATTTCTAATCTCGTCTGCAAATTCCTGAGTCAAAAGTTCTCCATTTTCTTCCAAAATATTTAGAATCAAATTCATACCGAACTTCAAGTGAAGCGATTCATCGCGAATGACCCAATTAATCATCGAGCCAAAATTTCGTAGTTTATTTCTCTGGCGGAATGAAAGCATGACCATGAAGCCCGAGTAAAACCAGATTCCTTCCATAACGATATTCGTTGCAACCAAATTTCGGATAAAATCTTTCTTACCATCAACCGTATCGACATTCAACGTATCTTCAGTCATGCGCTTCATGTAACGATTAATGAAATCCTCCTTGGCTTTCATCGATGGAGTTTGCAGGTGCATACCATAGATTTCTTTGCGATCAAATGGAAAAGTTTCGAGAACGTATTCAAATGCAACACAGTGATTTGCTTCTTCCCACATTTGCTTGGCGAGATATAGATGACACTCGGCAGATTTCAAATACGGATATACTCCGAGAGCCAAAGATCGATTCACGATAAGTTCAGCCGGATTGAAAAAGCTCATAATGAATTTGACCGAGTGACGCTCGTCAGCTGTCATATTTTCAAAATCATCCAAATCTTCTTTGAGCGCGATTTCATGTGGATACCAAGTGTTCGCAATTGCTTGATCATAGAGTTCTCTAGCCCACTTGTATTGGGACGGATAGAGATTTGTATCTTCTGGAGATGCTTTTCCGATTAGTGCCATATATATGAGTAGTTAGTTGTTAGTGACTAGTGGTTAGTAATATTATTCACACGATAGACAGATGTTTGCTGTGCCCGGATCTTCGATTTCTGGATCAGAACCCGTGTTTGCTTTTACAGCGACAGGTTCTTCATTTATGGGATTTGCCTGGGTAATCACGACAGGAGCTGAGTCCTTGGCATTCCAGAGATTGGCGAATCCAACCTTACCGAGTTTTGTTGCTTTGTTTACTTTGACAGTTGACTGTTCTGCGGTGTGTCGAGGCTTCATGTGTAGATAGTATGTCGACTTGAGACCTTTGGCCCACGCAGCGCTATAGATTTTCATGGTCTCATCGATGTCTCGAGTTTCAAGATACATGTTTCGAGAGAGAGACTGGTCGATCCATTTTTGGGCACGCGCGGCAACTTCGATAACTCCGTAGGGACTCGTAGTAAATGATGTCTTGTAAATATTCTTTACCTCATCTGGAATCTCGGCGATGTTTTCAATGTTGCCCTGATTCTCGATAATCTGTCCTCGAACTTTTTCCCAGATTCCCAAAGCTTTAAGTTCGGACACGAGATTGGCGTTGATGTCGAGATATTTTCCAGAAATTTTGTTTCGAGAAAAAGCCTGAGTAAAGCGAACATCAATTCCCGGAGTCGTGCCCGCAACAAGTCCGATGTTGGCGTTTGGAGCAATGGCCATCAAAGTTGCATTTCGAATTCCGCCTTTAACTTTCTCGCGCAAAATATCCCAGTTGAGTCCGCCATGATGACTTTCTTTGTCGAGCTCAAGCGAAACTCCACGCTGTTCCTCTAATCTGGCAATCGTATCAATCGGCACCAAGCCTTTTGACCATTCTGAACCTGGGAAATTTTTGTAAGCCCCTCTTTCGCGAGCCAAGTTTGTCGACTCATCGATTGATATATAAGAAAGGAATTCAAAAACCTGGTCTGCGAAATTGTAAGCTTCTTCGGAGTCGTAAGCCAGGCCCATTTTCTCAACCGCATCTGCGAATCCCATAAGACCGAGTCCGACAGCGCGATTTTCTTGGTCAGACTTTATCGCTTCCTCTACCGGTAACAAGTTTATATCGATAAGGTTGTCTAGATGACGAACACCGATACGGATAGTTTCTTCAAATTTCTGCCAATTGATGGTCTTGTTTGTCATGTGCGCTGGAATAGAAATCGAGGCCAAGTTACAAACAGCAATGTTTTCTCGATCCTGAGGAAGAGCAATTTCAGTACAAAGGTTCGACATATGGATCGTTCCAGTGTTGTTGTTTAGAGCGCGCAAGTTAAAGGCGTCTTTCCATGTAAACCAAGGGTGAGATGTTCCCTGGAGGGCTACCAACATCTGTCGCATGAGAGTCTCGGCCGGCATCTTTTTCCAGAGTTTCAATTTCCCTTCTTCGGCCATAGCCACGTACTCGGCATAGCGTTTACTGAAAGCCTCGCCGTAAAGCTCTATTAGATCACGCGTTTCCTTTGGATCAAACATGTACCACATGTCGTTATTTTTGACACGCTTCATAAATTCATCAGAAATCCACGCGGCGGTGTTAGCTGTGCGCATACGTAGATAGTCATCTCCCGCGTTGTGTTTCCACTCGACGAAATCTGGGAAATCGTAGTGCCAGGTTTCCATATAGAAACAGAGCGCACCCTTTTTCTTGCCCCCACGTTGGATAGCGCGAATAGATGTGTCCATGATCTTTGCAAAAGGTGTCGGACCAGTTGAAGTCGTGTTAGATGAAGACAGTACTGAGCCTGTTGCACGAAGCTGTGTCATTGATACGCCCAAACCTCCGGTCGCCTTAGAAATCTTTATAACATCAGCAACAGTTTTGGCGATGTGCTCAATGTCGTCCTGACATTCAATCAAGAAACAATTCGACATAGCCGGACGAATAGTTCCTGACATCAGGTTCGTCGAACCACCTGGCAAATATTGCAATTGAGAAGTCTTGTCATAGAATCTTTTTGCCCATTCAGTCGGATTTTTTTCATTGTATGCAAGTCCCATGGCCACACGCATAAAGAAGAACTGTGGAGTTTCTTGCGAAATATTATTTTTATCTTTTAAAGAGTATCGATGAAGAAGCGTTGAGAGTCCGGCATATTGGAAAAGTTCGTCGCGTGATGTGTCGAGATACTTGGCCAATGCCTCGAGATCAAAATTTTCCATTCTCTTGTCGAGAAGTCCTTCGGCAACACCCTTCTTGATGTACTTCGGAAAGAGTTCGATGTGTCTTTCTGCGACGATGGCGGCGTTATCGCGCGGATAGTCACCAAGAATTCTTTTGTAAACCGTTTTGAGAAGAAGTCGTGTCGCAATTTTGTCATAATCAGTGTCTTCTTTTACGTTTTGAAGTGCGGCATTTATTGTCGCTTCATCAATTTCATCTTCGGTGATACCTTCGTAGAGAGTTAGATTAGTTTCACTGGCAATTTGAATGACTTTTCCCACCACATCAGGAAGTCCGGCACACGCACGTTCGAGCGCGCGATTGATTCGGTCTGCATCGAAAGGTTCTTTTGTGCCGTCTCTTCTTGTGATGTTCAACATGCTCTTTTTAGATTAATTTTTATAATTTAGGTCACCTCATTGTAGCTAAAAAACCTCGATAAAAAACTGTGGAAAAAATAAAATTTCCCACTTAGAACATCGTCAAAAACTGTTGTCTATATCTCACACAAAAAGACGGTTAAATCACTCATGATTTAACCGGCTTTTTGTATTTTTTCAAAAACAGAGAATTTTGTTTTTAGGTTTTTGGAACGTTTACTTGATTACTTCGGTCGCCATCATGGTGTCGCCGATTTTAATCTTTTTTGCAGCTACATAACCGGCTGTGACTTCCAAAACGTACTTAGCCGGAGCGTCAGGCTTAAAGATTTCTGGGTAAGTGTCAGGAGAAACGTTTTCTTTGATCGAAACTACGCGATTTTGTTCGTCAATCCAAATAATATCGATCGGTATTGTCATGTCTTTCATCCAAATTCCGTGTTCGTCAGCCTGTTCAAACTTGAAAAGCATACCATTTTTATCATTCAAGAAGTTTGTACCAGAAAGTCCACGAGCTCTTTCAAATGGAGTGTCAGCAACGTTCGCGACCAGGTTTTGTCCACCAATATTTACAATTGCTTGTTTGGTGACCGTAGACGCAATGTTTGAAATTTTCGTGCCATTCTTACCGGCGACCAACAAAAGCACAACAAATACCGCAACAACAATCAAGAGGACGAGAATTGATTTGTTTAACACCTTTTTTTCTGCATGTTCCATATAGACAAATAAATTACTAATAATTAGGCTCGGTCAATTTTACAACACAACCTTTTAAAAATCTATCGAAGAAGTGGTGTTTATTTATTTGAAAGAATTGATTCGATAGTGACTTTATCCAATCTTCCAGTAACTGATAGATTGCGAGTTCTTTGATAAGCACGGACTGATTTTTCTGTTTGATTACCAAACGTTCCATTCACCGGTCCTTGATACAGACCAAGTTTCTTTAAAATACTCTGAACGTCTCTTATTGTTTCTGAAGTTTCTCCCCTTATGAAATTACCGCGAATTGGTAAGTCTGCGACCGAAGCCGTTTGACTCATGATTACCAAATCTCCGGATCTAACAATTTTTACAATCGCGCCAATTTGCACAACCGAAGCGATACTAAAAACCGTAATCAAACCAATGATAAATTTTCTATTTTTTACCTTTCCTCCCGTTTTCATAAACTAATTGTAACACTGCTTAAAATTTCACATTGTGCATAACTGGAAGACTATTTTGAGATAGATTTTTTGATTCCTTCAGCAAGTTCAGCTAATTTATCCATGTTGGCCATTGGACCAGAGCCCGAAGAGATCCAGCCCTCGTATTTGTCGAACCAAAATTCTTTTCCTGAAAGAATTTGTTTCCATTCTCCCCGCTTCATATATTCAGTTCCGTGCATCGGGAAAAGTTTCATATGAGCGTGATTTATACCCGTGCCTTCCATAATAACCCCAACTCGACCAACATCAGGAAAATAATTTTCTAAAATTTGAGTTACTTTCTTTGTGGCCAAAACAAAACGCCCCAAAACATCGTCCGACATTTTCATAATATCGCTCCCAAAATGTTCTTTCGGAATCACACACGAAAATCCTTCGGTGTTTGGATCAATAGATAAAAATGCCATGAACTCCTGGTTCTCCCAAAAAATCCCCGGCGTTGAAAATCTTCCAGC
>CAZSFS010000031.1:0-3140 GCA_964606255.1 uncultured Candidatus Saccharibacteria bacterium
AACAACAAAGCCCCACCTTTCGGTAGGGCTCGGTTCACGCAATAGCGTGGTTGCTGCTCAGGCGGCTTTTGCCATCTTGTCACGACGCTTGGACGTCTTCGGCAAGGCCACTTTCGTGAATGGCTGCATCTTATGAACAGCGCTCACGACGGCGGGATGATGTGCGGCCCGGCTCTTCTCGAGTACCATGATGATGTCCTGGAAGAGCTTCGCTTCACGTGCGGGCTTGAGCCCAAGATCGATGACGGAGCGCACCAGGCACATGTTCATCGTCTTGGCCTCTTCGGTATCATCAATGGCCAGGAGTTCGCCGAAGCTTTCGCCTGCGGGCGTGCAATTCTGAGTATCGTCGAAGATCATGAGCTTGGTCGGGTCCGATGGACTGAACCGTCCGTAGAGTGCCGCACGGGTGGCATCAGCCTTCTTGTGCTTCAGGAAGCCCGCGCGAATTCTGGTGAAGGATTCAGCCAGCTGTGTACGTTGATCGAAGAGATTCATGGCGCGATTGGGTTTGGTTGTTGTGGAACGAGATGTTGATTTATATCATAGCACACTATATATCTTTTGTCAACCTATAAAAATCCTTTAATTCTCGGTGTTTATTGGCTACTTCCTACTTTCTACTTTATACTTACTGAGCAATGAAAATCATTTCTTGGAACGTAAATGGCATCCGAGCAAATTTCAAAAAAGGCGCATTCGCTGAGATTTTTAAATTAAGTCCGGATATTTTGTGCGTCCAAGAAACCAAGGCCGAACCGTCCCAGCTGACCGAGGAAATCTTGAAACCCAAAGGTTACACATCATATTTTTCGAGTTCGAAAATAAAAAAGGGTTACAGTGGAGTCGTTATTTATACAAAAGAAATCCCAGAAAAAGTTACGTATGGAATTGATATGCCAGGCGATGATGACGAAGGTCGAACAGTTACGGCGCACTTCGAAGATTTCGTTTTGATCAACTGCTACTTCCCTAACGGCGGCGGCGCACCAGAACGCCTAGAATACAAACTCGAGTTCTACGATGCATTTTTGAAATACATAAACAAATTAAAGAAATCTGGGAAGCGCATAATTTTCACCGGCGATGTAAACGTAGCGCATACGGAAATTGATATCGCGAGACCAAAAGAAAACGAAACACATGTTGGATTTTTACCCGAAGAACGCGCATGGGTAGATGAAGTCATCGCTGATGGTTATGTCGATGTGTTTAGAAATTTCAATCCAACCAAAAAAGATGTCTACACGTATTGGGATCAGAAAAGTGCCGCACGTGAACGCAATGTCGGTTGGCGTATCGATTACTTCTTCGCCTCAACAAACATTTTGAAAAATATAAAAAAGTTCACAACTCATTCTGAAATTTACGGATCTGATCATTGTCCGATTTCGATTGAACTTGATATCTAGAACGCAAACGGCCCCACACGCGGAGGCCGTTTGCCAAGGATGGTTCTTGGCTAGTTCACATACACGCTCAAGCTGAAGAGGACTCCGTGTGAGATTGCGTTACCAAGCCTGGATTGTTCGTTGCGATCCGACTTCGTTGGTGCAACCCAGAGCGCCTGCAGACGAAACCTGGAAAGAACTTCAGTTGATAATCCAGCTCCAGGTCCAGAGAATTCGCGTGACTCAAGTACGACCTCCAAACTGCGAAGTGGGCCTGTGTCCCGTCCGAGCTCAAGGATGTTACCGACCCGTCCGGCAATCCTGGTCGACAACGTTGTCCTCTTTTCCTCAATCGTTGCCCCGAAATAAAACGAGGCTTGCTTGTTGGCCATCTCGAGATAGAAGCCGCGCATCGAGTAGTTGTCGAACTGCCGACTACGACGTGTCACGAAGTTGCCCTCGCTCGCCACTTGGCGATAGTACTGGCCATAGTAGACACCGGCGCCGAGATCAAGCGGCCGAAAAACAAAGCCGAGCCCAATCGAAGACGACATGTAATGAGTTGGGAGACAGTCGATGCGGACACTCGCGTTCGGCTCCAACATGCGATTCTTCTTCCCTGGTAGAAACATTCCCATCTGGACTTCACCTCGCCAAAGGCTGGGCCGAGACTCTTTCTCGCCCAAACGACTCTTCTGGAATTCGTTTTTGTATTCCGGATACGGCATCATGCCCGATAGACTGACGTAGTAATAGAAAACACGTGCATCTTCGGATGAACCATTATAGTCTGGCACCAAATCAACAGTCGTGCCGGAGTTCATCTGACCGAAAGCGTGAAGCCAGAGAACTGTCGTCACGCACAAAACCAGGTTCTTTTTCATGGCTTCAGGTGTTATGTGAATTGTGAAGTGCTGTACAGATACATTGTACTATAATCAAAACATGCACGACGATGAAAAGAAAAAATTAGACGAGGAATATCATTTCAAGAAAAAAAGCGGAAAAGAACTCTACAGTTTTGTAAAAAGTATGAAAGGTGTCGGTCACGCTTGGCGCGGCATAATTGTTTTTCTAAAAACGACAAACAATTTACGTTTTCATCTTATCATTGGGATCATCGTAGTTTATTTTGGATTTTATTTTCACATCACGACAACTGAATGGCTCTTCTTGGTTCTCGCCATCACCATGGTAATCGCAGCCGAATGTTTCAACACCGCTATCGAATTCGACATTGATCTTACTTCCCCCGAATACCATCCGTATGCGAAATACACAAAAGACGTCGCGGCCGGTGCCGTACTTTTGACCTCTATTGGTGCTGTTGTACTGGGTCTTATAATTTTTATACCTAAATTCATCCTTTTTTTCTGCTCTTAGTCCTTCGAAGCCTTCGGCGAAGTGGGGCTTGACTTTATCTAGGTAACGTGCTATCTTGTAGCTAAGCAGAACGCAACACAATGCAACTCAACGAAATCTTAGCTATCCTAGGAAATGCTTTCAGCGACCTGACCTGGTACGACTGGACATGCCTAGGCGGGTACGGGATCGGCCTGATCTTTGCCCTGAAGTACGACTCCTGGATGAAAGTCCGGATCGCATGACCTCGTTGAACTGCTTGGACAACTACACAGCACCGGCACTTAGTCATGGTGGAATGGGTGTCGACGACCTGTGGGGGCCTCGCGCGAGCGGGGTCCTTATTCGTTTTATAGACAAAAAAGATTTTTTGGGTATTATGTATCC
>CAZSFS010000031.1:3240-5177 GCA_964606255.1 uncultured Candidatus Saccharibacteria bacterium
ATTTTTTTTATTTCTTCTCCTTCGGCCTCGTCTTTAGCACTCTTCCCTGCTTCGCCAAGTTTGCGCAAATGCTCGTCAGATAATTTTAAAAGTTGTGTAGCTTTTTCTTCCAAATATTCTACTGTGTTTAGTTTCGGATCTTCGAGAACTTCTTCGAGGAGTGCATGAAGCACCCAACCCATTCGCGGTCCTGGCTTCTCCCCCATTTCGCGAAGTTTATTGCCGTCAAGTTTCAACATGCCCACATTTATCGGATCACGCATAACCTCTTCGATCATTGATTCAAATTTTCGGAGACGATATGGTTCTTCTTTTGGTCTGCCCATTCCGATACGATCACAGATACGTAAATCAATCAGGTCCCAAACATTTTCCGCACCGACTTTTGCCACCAATCTGCGCACTGCCGACAAAGTTATCTGATCCGTATCAGCAAAAAACATATGATAACGAACGAGTCGAGTAACTTTGTCTGTAAGTTCGTTTCCAAATTTCAATCTCTCGCAAACCTTCTTCGTGATCTTCGCCCCGACAACATCGTGTCCATAAAAAGTATAATCATTTTTTTCTTTGGACCATTCACGGGTTGCTGGCTTACCAATATCATGGAAAAGTCCAGCAAGACGAATATGCAGAGGCCATTCTTTATCCGCGGCATGTTGCATCGTTCGCAAGTTATGTTCGAACACATCGTAAATATGTTCACCGTTTTGTTCGACACCAATTCCAATTTCAAGTTCCGGAGAAATGTATTTTAGAATTCCAAGTTTCTGGGCCAGTGTTATTCCGACAATTGGTTCTCCTGCCATAATCATTTTTAGAAATTCGTCACGAATTCTTTCGGCCGAAATCTTTGACAATAGTTCAACGTTTCTATTCATAGCCATCATCGTCTCGTGTTCGATGACAAATCCGTGTTGGGTTGAAAATCTCACGGCGCGAAGTATTCGTAAAGCATCTTCTTTGAAACGCTCGTCGGCCACACCAACAGCTTTTATCATTTTGTCTTTGATCGCTTCAAGTCCATTGTAAAGATCTACGAGTTCCCCGTTCGACACCCGATAAGCAATCGCATTCATGGTAAAGTCACGACGCTTCAAATCGTCTTCTAGATTTTTCGAAAATTTTACTTCGTCTGGATGACGACCATCAGAATAGGTTGATTCAAGTCTGTATGGTGTGACTTCGATAACCATAAGACTTTCATTTTCTGTTTCTTTGTTCTCAACGCCGACTGTGCCAAATTTATTTTCATAAAAAGTTTCGGGGAAAATTTCCTGAATCTTTTCTGGCGTCGCGTTTGTTGTCACATCCCAGTCTTTTGGAGTCTTCCCTGTCAAAAGATCTCGAACGCAGCCGCCAACAATATAAGCCTCGAAGCCGGCAGCTTCTAAACCTTCGGTCACAATTTTAACTTCCGATGGAATATCGAAGCTTTGTTTCATAAGTAACATTCTATCAAAAAGTCTTGGATTTTAGTCTTCTGTTTGTGCACCCAGAGGGATTCGGTCACAACTCAAGGTCGCGACCCCGCCTCGCCTGTCGCTATCGCGATATGGCTCCGGCCTTCGAATCCCTACAAAAGCAAAGCAGTTTGTTTTTTCTGGGCAAAAAAATTCTCCAAATTTTGTGCACCCAGAGGGATTCGAACCCCCAATAACGGTTCCGAAGACCGTTGTGATATCCATTTCACCATGGGTGCGCACAACTTATCGGTGCGAGCAAGGATCGGTCACAAATAATTTTTTTCGAAAATTTTCGCGACCCCGCCTCGCCCGTCGCTATCGCGACATGGCTCCGGCCTTCGATTCCCCACGCGAGACATGCAGATGTCTCGCTTTCACGCACAAAAGCCCTTGGCTTTTGTGCGAGTAAGGGGAATCGAACCCCTGCCGTCTGATTGGCAACCAGACGTTCTACCATTAAACTATACTCGC
>CAZSFS010000032.1:0-5135 GCA_964606255.1 uncultured Candidatus Saccharibacteria bacterium
ACACTCGCCACAGAGTCCCCTTCGCGAGGTCGCATGATTTTGACGCCTTGAGTTCCACGAGATTGCACCGGCACGGCATCGATTTCGACTCGAATGACCTGGCCTTTTTTGGACATGGCGATGAGCTCAGAAAGTTCTGGGGTTACAACTCCCGCCGCCACGACGTTGCCTGTCTTTGGTGTGATCTTGAACGTTTTGACGCCTGATCCACCGCGGCCTTGAGTTTTGTATTCATTGACTTCGCTTCGCTTGCCCAAACCGTTTTCGGAGATGACAAGGAATGTCGCATCTTTGCCTGACCGGCCAGGTTCAGATTTCTTTAGGATACTTGCGCCAACGACGTTGTCAGATGTTTTGACGAGTTTGATTCCACGTACACCGCCAGCACCACGACCCATTTCACGCACATCGGACTCTTTGAATCGAATTGATTGACCCATTTTGGTTGCCATTATGACTTCATCACCTTTGTCGAGGAAGTTGGCTGAGTGAAGTTCATCACCATCGTCGAGTCTGATAGCAATAAGTCCAGAACGTCGGACATCTTTGAAACTTTCTGAAGACATTTTCTTCGTTACGCCTTTGTTAGTAACGAGAAGGAGATACGGACTCATGGCTTTGGCGTCTTTTGACAAGGCGACAATTGAAGTAACTTTTTCTTCGGCCGAAAGCTGGAGGAAATTCATAACAGACTTTCCTTTTGTCGCACGACGGCCTTCTGGGATTTCGTACATCTTTAGTTGATACGCCTTACCTTTATTCGTAAAGAATAAAAGATCGCTGTGAGTTGAAGTTTTGAGCAGGTGAGTGACAACGTCTTCTTCTTTGGTCTCGAGATCAACAACGCCCACCCCGCCGCGTTTTTGGGTTTTGTATTCGTTTGGATCGGTGCGTTTGACGTATCCGCCGGCAGTGAAAACCAGAACTGAATCGGCCTCCGGAATCAAATCTTCTTCGGAAATTTCTTTAACTCCACCTTTGACAAATTTGGTACGACGATCGTCACCGTGACGTTCACGAATTTCCTTCAGTTCATCGGCAATGACTTTCAAAATTTTCTTTGGACTCGCCAAAAGATCTCGCAAGTAGGCGATGAGCGCCTGTTTTTCTTTGAGTTCATCTTCGATGGCTTTGCGTTCAAGTCCAGCAAGTTTCTGCAAACGCATTTCAAGAATAGCTGTTGCCTGAAGATCTGAAAACTTCCACTTCTTCATCAAATTAACTTTGGCTTCGGCGACATCTTTCGAAGCGCGAATGACTTTGATGATTTCGTCAATATGATCGAGGGCCTTCTTTAATCCAAGTAAGATGTGTTCGCGAGCCAAAGCACGATCGAGATCAAACTGCGCTCGACGTGATACAACTATCTGTCTATGTGTGATGAATTCCGAAAGGAAATCTTTGAGGGATAACGTTTGTGGCACACCGTCGACAAGCGCAACCATGTTGAAATTGAAATTCTGCTCGAGTTGGGTGTGACGATATAGATAATTCAAAACTTTTTGTGGATGAGCGGTATTTTTGAGTTCGATAACAATACGAATCTCATCGGTTGATTCATCGCGCAAATCTTTTAGTCCAACAATTTTCTTGTCGCGGACCAAATCAGCAATAGACATGATGAGCGCCGCTTTGTTTACACGATAAGGAATTGATTTGATGATAATCTGAGATTGACCAAGTTTAGTCTCAACAATTTCAGCTTCTCCGCGAGTCACAACTCCGCCACGACCAGTTGAATAAGCCGCTAAAACATCTTTTTTACTATAAACTACGCCACCTGTTGGAAAATCCGGCGCCTGAACGAATTCGGTTAGATCTTCGGTTGTCGCTTTTGGATTGTCTATTAGATGAAGCGTGGCATCGACAACTTCGCGCAAATTGTGCGGAGGAATATTTGTCGCCATACCAACAGCAATTCCCAAAGTTCCATTTAGAAGAAGCGAAGGAACCGCAGCCGGCAAAACGGTCGGCTCTTTCAGTGTATCGTCGTAGTTTGGACGAAAGTCCACAGTGTCTTTTTCGATGTCGCGCAAAAGTTCTGAAGAGATTTTCGACATTTTGGCTTCGGTATAACGCATAGCCGCGGCTGCATCACCATCGATTGAACCAAAGTTTCCTTGGCCCAACACGAGTGGATATCTGAAAGAAAATTCCTGCGCGGTGTTGACCATTGCATCATACACAGACGAATCACCGTGTGGGTGATATTTACCCAACACTTCTCCGACAACGGTGGCAGATTTTCGAAATTTTGCCGAAGAGGTGAGTCCCATTTTGTGCATGGCGTATAAAATTCGACGATGAACTGGCTTCAAACCATCTCGAACGTCTGGCAAAGCACGTGAAGTAATGACGGACATGGCGTAGGCTAAATACGAAGTTCGCATTTCACTCACGATATTTGATGGTGTGATTTTATCTGTGGTAACAGGTTTTGTTTCTTTTTCTTTCATAAATTAAGAATTATTCTAACACATCGACGCTTGAAGCTTTATTCGCTTTAGCATTGGCCTTGATATCTTGAAAATCTTCTTTAGCGCTCTTGAAAATCATAAACAACGGTTTTAATTCGCTACTTTTTGATTTGGCCACAGCACTATCGGGAGTTTTCTGATTCTTGAGAATCAAAATCCAAGTTCCAACAATAAGGGCCGTTATAATTCCGGCCGCAACAAGCGCGATTTTATTTTTCGATGAGTCGGATTGTGAACGCGCTTTTTGTAACCATTCCATAACTTATTCAAAAATTACCACTTCGCCTGTTTTACCAACAAAATCTTTCTTCTTGATTGTTAGTTTATCGATCGCTTTCGTACCTTCGGCACCAGCTTCTTTCAAAAAAACTTTTAGGGAATCTTTGTCGTAATCCATTGGTACAACCATTTTGGCATTGAAAGAATTGGCCAACTTTTGAGCGGTCGCTGCGTCAATTGTCGACTTGCCACCGACGGGAACGAAGAAAAGGTCTGGCTCGTCAACGGCTTCGACAAAGCTTTTTGGAACTGAATCTTTGCTCGAAAGTGCTCCAATGAAAACTATTTTTATGTCATCAAGAGTAATGAGATAAATCGTGTTAATGAATTCTTTTTTATCAATTTCGGCGCGAGATTCAAAACCTTGGACGTACATGTCGCCAATCTCATATTCGCCAGGACCATTTACGAGAAATGGTGCCGTTTCGCCGAAAGTCGCAGAGTCAACGCCATTAAAGTCGGGATGATTTGTGGTGATGAGAACTGCGTTTGAACCAAATTTTGCTTTGTTAAACTCTTTGGAATCTTTGGAAATTGGATTCAAAGCTACAGCGAAATCTCCTTGGGAAATTTTGAAGAATTGTTTGCCGAAATATTGAATAATCATTGCCCGATTCTACCAAAAACAGGCTCTTTTTCCAAGGAATTTTCTCCAATTTCCCCCACCCCGTTTCGTTGCATAATACTTGACAATCTGTCAAATATGTGTAATATAGCAACAAACCAACCAACTTCGCTCCCATGAACAACATGAAAAGAAACCACCGATTCCCCCTCTCGATCTTGGTCGTAATGGCCATCTTCTGGAAAGCCGAATGCAGCGGACAGGTCTGTGAGAACCCCTTCCATCAGAAGACTGGACAACCAATCTATGCTTTCTCCAGCCCGGGTGATTCGCTGAAAGTGCTCAATACGGCGGCAGCGCAAGCCAAGCAGCACGATATCGCTAAGGCCGTGCTGATCGGGATCAAGAACAATCCCGGCACTATCACCCTGCTGACGAATGCAGAGGGCGACATCTACATGATGCTTCCCGAGAAGGACGAGGAAGAGTGCAAGTAAACCGTTCACCAACAAACCTCAGGGCAGATGAAGAAGAAGCAATTTCCGCATCCTCAAGTAGTAACTTACTGGGGACCGAATTGGCGCGGTTATCGCCAGCGTTTCATCTATTATGGGAGACAGGCGTACTCCAGAATATCCTCCCTGCTAGGGATCCTGGCCCACTAGTGACAGCACTGCGACTGCGAAGGCCCCCCGGATCATCCGGGGGCCTTTTTCTTTTTTAAACCAAAAATTCTATTACGTCCCCGTCTTTTACAATGTATTCCCTCCCTTCTGTTCGAAGCAATCCTTTTGACCGAGCATTTCCCATCGAACCTGAGTCGAGCAAATCTTTCCAGAAAATAACTTGCGCGCGGATAAATTTTGTTAAAAAGTCTGTGTGAATTGCAGCGCCAGCTTGAGGCGCAGTTGCGCCGATTTTGATTGTCCAAGCGCGAGTCTCGTCTTCACCTGTCGTGAAATACGTCTGAAGTCCGAGAAGTTTGTAACTTTTCGTTATGAGCGCCGCAATCCCATCGTCACCTTCGCGGAGTTCGTTTTTCTCTTCAACAGTCATGTCACGGATTTCATCTTCGGTCTTGGCATCGAGTACAACATATTCGTAACCTGAATCTTCAATGTGTTTTGTCAGTTCGGCAAATTTATCTGGATCAGTGACGTCAAGATTTTTTACACCAGACTTTTTATTCAATCCAAAAATTATTTTTTTTGAAGTCAAAAGGTTTAGCCCTTTTAGAATTTTTTCTTCAGCTTCTTCCAGAGATAAAGTGTTGGCCATTTTTTCTTCCTCCAAAGCTTTTTTGACCTTTTGTAAAACCGCATCTTCGGCCAAAGCGATCTTGTCGCCTTTTTTCACATCGCGCGATAAATTTCCGATTCTTTTATCAACTGTTTCGAGATCAGCCAAGATAAGTTCCATGTTTATGACTTTCATGTCACGGAGCGGATCAATGTTTCCATAAACGTGCATGATTCCATTTCCATTTTCTTCTAGCGGAAAAATTCGCACCATTTGGAGGATGGCGTCAGTTTCGCGGATGTGAGTCAAAAATTTATTACCCAAACCCTCGCCTTTTGATGCACCCTCGACTAGCCCAGCAATGTCGACGAATTCTATCGCGGCCGGGATAGTTTTCTTGGAATTTGAAAATTTTGAAAGTTGCCAAAGTCTGTCATCTGGTACGGCAACGATGCCGACAGATGGATCAATCGTGGCGAATGGATAATTCGCAGCCAAAACGCCTTTCTTGGTCAACGCATTAAATAGAGTGGATTTTCCCACATTTGGAAGTCCGACAATTCCGATTTGCATTG
>CAZSFS010000033.1:0-5062 GCA_964606255.1 uncultured Candidatus Saccharibacteria bacterium
AAGTTATGAGACAATGTATACATGAATTCTAAAGTAAAAATTTTCGAGATAGCACTCGCTCTCATTATATTGGTTGGTATATCTTCTATTCCACTAACTTCTCCAAATCAAACCGCATCAGTTGGTTTTTTATTTGGATCGAACAATAAAAACGAAACGGTTCTCAAAGCTCAAGCAAAACTCACAGAACTTGGTCTTTATGAAGGAAATATTTCCGGTTTGTTTGGTTTGCGGACCAGGTTTGCAATTTATCGATTTCAAGAAATAAAAGGTCTTTCTAAAAATGGGATACTCGATATTCCAACGCAAAAAACTCTCTTTAGTGTAGAAGAACCAGAATATTTGCTAATCAATTATACCGAATATGGCAATGCATATATTTTTGACTGGATGAAATATTATTTAGGAGAATCTGGAAATTTAATAGAAATCAGTGGGCAGCTAACACAATCTTCCGAAACAAACGATTTCACGCTGAATGGAGAAGATGGAAATATTTATGGTATAAAAAATATCTCCTCTCGAGACCTTGCCGAATTTAACGGAAAAAATGTAACCTTGAAAGGTATCTTATCGTCAGAAAACAATAGCCTGGGTTTTCCGATTGTTTTTATAAACTATCTTGAAGCTGGGGAAGAGATTTCTGTAACCACCATTAGTTTTTCCGAAGAGGGTAATGAACATTTGAAAGATTGGGTGAATACAACATATGGAGAATCTCACGATTTTCAGGGATTTTCAGGCAATTATTCTCTTGGTCAAAAAGTTCAATATGCTCCAGGAGGCAATAAAACAAGATCAATCATTACGCTATTAAATGGAACTAAATATAATATTGAAAATATATCTTCTTTGAGTATGGATGCTTTTATCGGTAAAGACATAATGATTCGCGGATTACTATTGAATAATTTAAATAGCCTAGGACTCAAGACGATTGTTATAAACTATATTTTGCCCATCTAATTTTAAAAGTCTTGTTATAATAAATTTATCGTCTTTATTTATGGCCAGCGGCTGCACTCACATTTGTTTTGTTGGAGCTCGCACCCGCTGGCCTTATGTGAAGATGATTATATGAAATATGCTCAATAAACATTTCATTAAAAGACTTTTTTATTTCGTATTAATTTTGGCCTTTGGCGCGCTCGTAAGTCTGGTGGTAAATTTTGTTGAAAATGGGGGCGTAGAAGCTTCCACGGGGCAGTTTGACTACTAGGGAATTTGTGCTAATATGGCCATCGTAAGCCGTAGAGACAGTGGGCGTTCTGAAAAAGGACATAACGTATTTTAGAAATACACCTGCCGAATGGTCGAATCGCGTTTGACGCGATACTCTCAAGATGACTTACAATCACGTTTGACGTGGTCATTATTTTTCATTTTCTACGTACTACGATCTACGTATTACGTACTAAAAAATGGCAAAAACTAAAAACCAAAAGATCGAAGAAGTGAAGGTTTTGTCTGGAATTGTAAAAGACGCTAAATCAGTTGTCTTTGTAAATTTCGACAAACTTCAAGTGGCTGAAGAAACGAAACTTCGCCGAGCACTTGGTGGAAGCGGTAGTTCATATCGCGTCGTCAAGAAAACATTGCTTGAAAAAGCTTTCGCAGGATCAGGGGTTACGGGTGAGATGGTAGACATGCCTGGCATGATTGCTATCGCCACATCAGATGACTCTATTGCTCCAGCTCGTGAAGTTTATAACTTCCAGAAAGATCACAAAGACAATATCAAAATTGTCGGCGGGGTCTTCGAAGGACGATTTGTTGGAATGGAAGAGATGATGTCTATTGCGACAATCCCACCATTTGCGACACTTCAAAGTATGTTTGCAAATATTATCAACTCACCGCTTCAGCGCTTTGCAGTCGTGCTTGGCGAAGTAGCGAAGACTAAATAACTAATATGACTCAAGAACAAATTATCGAAGCAGTAGAAAAGATGACAGTTCTCGAACTCAATACGCTTGTCAAAGCTATTGAAGAGAAGTGGGGAGTTTCTGCAGCAGCTGTTGCTGTTGCTGGACCTGCAGCTGCAGCCGGTGGCGAAGAAAAGTCTGACTTCAAAGTCGAACTTACGGGAGCTGGTGAACAGAAGATTGCCGTTATGAAAGTTGTTAAAGAAGCTCTAGGACTTGGACTTAAAGAAGCCAAAGATCTAGTTGATGGTGCTCCATCAGTTCTAAAAGAATCTGCAAAGAAAGAAGAAGCAGAGGCTTTGAAGAAAGCTATCGAGGAAGCAGGAGGAAAAGTCGAATTGAAATAATCCAATACGAACTTAACCAGCAGAAAATCCGCCCGAAAGGCGGATTTTCTGCTTTCTTTTTGACATTATTTTTGGCTTTGTCTAGGTTTTGCTTGTGAACTTCGCACAGTATATAATTTGGGCCATGCATCCCGATAGTGATCGCGGTCGCTTTCGGTGAATTGATTGAGTTTATTATTTTTTAGAGACCGCGACCTATCACTATCGGGATGCATATCTTAGCTAAACTATTTTCATCGGAAGCCCTGGTCAAAATCATGAGACTTTTTCTTATGAACAAAGAAACTGGTTTTGAGAACAAAGATGTCTCCAAGCATTGCCGAACCAAGCCCGCCGCCACGAAACGTGAGTTGCAGTTGTTGCAATCAATTGGTTTTGTAAAAAAGGGTTCGTTTTATAAAACAATCAAAGTTAGAAATACTGAAAAGAAAAAGAAAGTTAGCGGATGGTTTACGAATAAAGAATTTCCTTACATGGATTCTCTTTATGATCTTCTCATTACCAGCAAATCAATCGACAAGAAAGACTTGGTTAGTCGCGTCCGAAAAACAGGCAAGATAAAAATGCTTGTTGTTGCTGGTGCATTTTTAAAAGACGATGAATCTAGATTAGATATCTTGGCCGTGGGGGACGGAATTAGTCAGAAAAAATTTGAAAATATGGTTAGAAGTTTGGAATCCGAGATAGGCAAAGAGCTTCGCTACTCGGCTTTCACTGTCGATGAGTTCAAATATCGAGTTAGTATGTACGACAAGCTCGTTTGTGACGTCTTTGATTACTCCCATGAGGTGGTTTTTAGTTCTCCCGGCTTATCCACAGACTCTCTAATCGGTCGTAAATAGAAGGGTTATAATTTACTTATAAACCAAGGTCGATTACAGGTTTAATATTTGGCTCTCGAGCCAGTTTTATCATAAAGGTCCCCGACGGGGGACACAGAATTATTAAATATGTTTATACAACAATGGGGAGATGTTTTTACAGCATCTCTACAAGGATTGTGGTTGGGGTTTGTCGCGTTTGTTCCTAAATTGATTTTCGCGTTAGTAATCTTCATTATCGGCTGGGCTATCGGTACAGTCGTATCAAAAGCTTTGGCGCAAGTCATCAATGCTTTGAAGATCAACAAATTGTTCGAATCAATCGGAGCAAAGTCTATGTTCGACAGAGCAGGATTTCGACTCGACATCGGCATGTTCATCGGCGAAGTCGCAAAATGGTTTATCGTTTTGGTCTTCTTGATGGCGTCACTTGATATCTTGGGTCTAGGTCAGGTTAACCTCTTCTTGCGTGAAGTTGTTCTTGGTTATCTACCACGTGTATTCGTGGCCGCTCTCTTGATTGCTATTGCAGCCTTGGTTTCGGACTCAGTTCGAAAATTTGTCGAAGGTTCAGCGATGGCAATGGGTCTTCATTCAGCTCGTATGGCTGGATCGATCTCAAAATGGGCGATCTGGATATTCGTTATCATTATCGTTTTGTCTGAACTTGGAATTGCTCCAGCGTTCATGCAAATCCTATTCACTGGAATCGTTGCGATGTTGGCCCTTGCTGGCGGACTCGCATTCGGTCTTGGTGGCAAGGAAGCCGCTTCTCGTGTGATCGAGAGAATGAAAAATTCAGTTTCTCATCACGAATAATCGAAACAAACTTTTCTAAAGTTTTCTAGAAAGCCAAAAATCGCCTTCGGGCGATTTTTGGCTTTTTTGTGTATAATCTTTCTGCTATGAGAATAGACAATGATATAAAACTCGATTATCAGGACGTTTTGATAAGACCCAAAAGAAGCACAATGACTTCGCGCAAAGAAGTCGAACTTCTAAGAACTTTTTCTTTTTATCATTCTCCAAAAGTTTGGACCGGGCTTCCTATCATGACCGCCAACATGGCGACGTGCGGGACTTTTGAAATGGCAAAGGTTTTGGCTCCACATAAAATAGTTACTACATTTCACAAATATTACACAGTAGAAGATTTCGAAGAATTTTTCAAAACCTTCGATAATCCAGATTTTGTCTGTTATACGCTTGGTATTCGAGATGAAGATGTCGAAAAGCTTAAAAAAATGGAAGATAAGAAACTTTTAAAGAATTTTTCTTTCATTTGTATTGATGTGCCGAACGCATACCTGGAACGGTTTACCGAATACGTAAAACTCGTTCGTAAAATTTGTCCCGAACACATCATCATCGCTGGTAACGTCGTGACAAATGAAATGACTGAAGAAATAATTTTAAGTGGCGCTGACATCGTCAAAGTCGGTATTGGTCCAGGGTCTGCGTGTACGACACGTCGTATGACAGGTGTCGGGTATCCGCAACTTTCGGCAGTGATCGAATGTTCTGACGCGGCGCACGGTATCGCAAACGACCAGGGTGTAGGACGAATCATTGCCGATGGTGGACAACAATATCCATCCTGTGTTGCCAAGGCTTTTTGCGGTGGAGCAGATTTCAACATGTTCGGCTCCATGTTCTCTGGATTTGATCAAAGTGCTGGAGAACTCATCGAACGTGATGGCAAAAAATATAAAGAATATTTTGGTTCTTCTTCAAATCGAGCAATGACAGAGTTTTATGGCAAGAAAGACGCGCATCGAGCAAGCGAAGGTCGAGAAGTTCTCATGCCATACAAAGGTGACATCAATATTTTTATTCAAGACCTACTCGGCGCGCTTCGAAGCACGGCGACATATATCGGCGCACGCATGCTAAAAGAATTCCCAAAACGCGCGACATTTGTCCGAGTGAACAGACAACTCACAACATATTTGGAACAATACGATACAGG
>CAZSFS010000034.1:0-2808 GCA_964606255.1 uncultured Candidatus Saccharibacteria bacterium
TTGACATTTCTTAGATTTTCATATATTATGCTCGGGTAAGGTATTCTCCTTGGTTTATAGGCAACTATCGAAACTGACGGGATTTCTCATCGTCTTACGACTATTTCTAAAGATGGGACAGTTTCATTATGCAATCATCGCACAACAAGAGTTCCCAGGCGCGACCATTCGCGCGTAAAAAGCCTGCTTTTAAAGGCGGTTTTCGATCTTCTAACAATAGTCATCGTCCACGTGGCGGCGGCGGGGGAAGAGGTAAGTTTGCTTCCAAGAATTTTTCCGACGTTAGTAAATTTGTAAACAAAGTTTCAATTACCGAAGAAGTGACGGTGTTTCAACCAGAACACACCTTTGCCGATTTTCCTTTCATGGAAAGATTGAAAAACAATATCGCCGACAAAGGCTATAAACTTCCAACCCCAATCCAAGACAAAGTTATTTCACATATTCTAAAAGGTGAAGACGTCGTTGGTATTGCCAACACTGGAACAGGTAAGACCGCGGCGTTTCTCTTGCCACTTATCGACAAGGTTTTGCGTGATCGCAAACAAAATATCCTAATCATGGCGCCGACTCGCGAACTTGCTGGACAGATTCGTGACGAGCTCGTTGCTTTTACAAAAGGCATGAATATCAATTCAGTCGTGTGCGTCGGAGGGGCATCAATGTTTCAGCAAATAAAATCTCTACGATATCAAAACAATTTCATCATCGGAACCCCGGGAAGATTAAAAGATCTGATCGAACAGAAAAAAATTCGTCTAGCCGAATTCGGCACCGTCGTTCTCGATGAAGCCGATCGCATGCTCGACATGGGATTCATCAACGACGTCAAAGCCATGATGGAACAAATGCAGGTAAATCGTCACACTCTGTTTTTCTCGGCGACTACGACTGCGGAAATAAATAGCCTCATCAATAAGTTCTTGAAAAATCCGGTTACGATCTCGGTCAAAACTCGCGATACATCCAAATCTATTGATCAGGATGTCGTAAGGCTTGGCAAAGACGACAACAAGATCGACACACTCGCGTCATTACTTCGCGCAGACGGTTTCTCTAAAGTTCTCGTTTTCGGTAAAACAAAACACGGCGTCGAGAAGCTCGCCAAAACTTTGAACACCATGGGACTGCCAGCCGAATCAATCCACGGAAATAAAAATTTCACTCAGCGTCAACGAGCCCTCGCGCAATTCAAAGATAACAAGATTAAAATCTTGGTTGCTACAGACGTGGCGGCGCGTGGACTTGATATCGCTGATGTCTCACACGTCATCAACTTTGATCTACCAGCAACATACGAAGACTACATCCATCGCATTGGCCGAACCGGCCGTGGTGGCAAGTCAGGCAAGGCTTTGACTTTTATACAGGGCAAATAAAGCCTATTAGAGATTTGTGGGTGTAGTGCTAAAATATACCCATGACAAAAAAGAAAAAAGAACTTCTTAATAATTTTTTGATTGCGGCAGCGGTTGTACTTATCTGGCGGGGGATTTGGCACTTACTTGATCTCGTAGACCATCATTTTTTAAACGGCGACCATCTCATCACGGCCATCGGCGGCATTATTGCTGGAATTCTCATCCTCTATATTCCCGACAAAGATTTGAAAGAACTAGGAAAACTTTAAAATTTGTGTTATTAATTTAATCAAACGAACCACATGCCAAACTTTAGGCCAACACACGAAACAATGCGAGAACTTTCCCGCATAAGGAGAGAAAAGGCTCGTGAGTCCAAAAGCGTCCTGACTCAAGAGGAGATTGAAAGTGCGGTGAAAGAGGGTTTCATGAAACCCGAACTTCTGGGCAAGGATGCCGAAGGCCGAGTTACTTACAGCGGCATTCCGATCGAAGATCTTAAGAGGATCGACGAGAAGGATGGTAAGCACTGGGCAGCATAACATGCCGCCATGCGAAGATTGCCCCCCAAGGGGGGCTTTTCGTTTGTATTGAAAATTTTTTTTAAATAAGGCAGAATAGTTCAAAAAACTAACGATGGACAACAACCAAGACCGAAAGCAAGCTCTCTTGTTGCGACTTCGCTCAGAGCTAATCGCGGCGGGTCGCCAACTCAGATCGTACGACGTGATTTCTCCGATCGAGAAGATGTCCTTGGCAGATATCGCTGTACGAGTATTCCACGGCAGGGATCATGAGTACGCAGTTTGGCTCGAAACTTCCCAGCAAGTTCTGTGGAATCGTCGGCCGATTGACTTGCTCATGAAAAATCCGAATGACGATTACGTTCGGAATTCTTTGGCGGAGTTGTTAACACCAGCCAAAGCATGAGTCAGAACCTTCTCTTAGAAGCCAGCCCCGTATCCGTGCGGGGTTTGGTTGTATAAAATTTCAAGTATGGGAGAATAGTTCTATGAGAAATTCTTATGTGTGGTATCAAACATTGATCAAACCCGACTGGGCTCCGCCGTCGTGGCTCTTTGGTCCGGTGTGGACGTTTTTGTATGTCATCATCGCGATAACTTTTGGTAAAGTATTTCTCCTCGCTTTTCAAAAACAGTTACCGCTTGTTGTCGCTTTGCCTTTTGCTCTCAATTTACTTTTTAATTTTTTGTTTACGCCGATTCAGTTTGGACTGAAAAATAATCTTCTGGCCTCGATCGATATTCTCCTCGTCCTGGGCACGCTCATTTGGGCGATGATTGCGATTTATCCGCATGTAAAATGGATCGCACTCGCGAACATCCCGTATTTGCTTTGGGTTATGTTTGCGACAGTGCTTCAACTTACAATTACGTATTTAAATTTGAAATAAAATGTTTCTCGCACTTTTTCTCACGATTGCAGG
>CAZSFS010000034.1:2908-4773 GCA_964606255.1 uncultured Candidatus Saccharibacteria bacterium
CCGGAACTTCTCAAAAGGGAACGAGCCGGCCAGGCCAAAGAACTTCTACCCAAAACTCTTCAACACAAAATCACAGCCAGTTTCGTCATTTCCTTTGTCGGTTGGTGGGGGCTCGTGATTCTGTTCGTAAATAATTTGGTTTAAAAACCACTTCGGGATTTGGTTGTAAAAATTTTCGGTTTAAGGCAGAATTTATGTATGGCAAAAGAAGTAAAAAAGGATTTAGTTATCTATCAAGCAAAGAACGGCGCGATTGAGCTTCGTGGCGATTTTTCTCATGAGACTATTTGGGCGACGCAAGCGGACATGGCTAGAGTATTTGAACTGGAAAGATCTGTCGTGACCAAACATGTCAGAAATATTTTCAAGGACAAAGAACTTGATGAAAAATCAGTATGTGCAAATTTTGCACATACTGCTAAAGACGGAAAGACCTATAATGTTCAGTTTTATAACCTGGACATTATCTTGTCGGTAGGGTACCGTGCGAATTCGAAGCGTGCCATCGAATTTCGCAAATGGGCAACGAAAACTCTCCGCGAGCATATCACCAGAGGCTTTACTGTAAATAAAAAACAGATTGGTAAAAATTACGAAGCATTTATGAAATCCGTCGCCGATATCCAGGCGCTTTTACCAGAACACGTAACTCTCGATCCAAAGTCTGTCCTCGAACTTATAAAAGAATTCGCGAGTACTTGGGTGTCACTTGACTCGTACGATAAAGAAACACTGAAGTCTATTGGCGCAACGAAAAAATCCATCAAGTTATCTGGAGAGGAACTAACAAGCGCTATTGCTGATCTTCGTAAACAGCTTTTGATGACCGGTGAAGCAACAGACATCTTTGCCCAAGAAAAATCAAAGGGAAGTATCGAAGGTATCGTGGGAAATGTCATGCAGTCATTTGGAGGCAAACCAGTTTATGCAACGCTTGAAGAAAAGGCGGCGCATTTGCTCTATTTTATGGTCAAGAATCATCCGTTTGTTGATGGAAACAAGCGCTCAGGTGCTTTTGCATTCGTGTGGTTTCTGCGCAAGGCCAAAATCAAAACCATGAGAAATATTAATCCAAGCGCACTCACTGCCCTAACACTCCTAATAGCTGAGAGCAAGCCAGAGAGAAAGGGTCAAATGACAGCCTTGGTCACGACACTTCTTTCGGGTAGGAAAAAATAGGATATAATCTGTGCATGAATCGCACAGCAAAAATCATAATCGGAATTTTGGCAACACTGCTTGTGACTGCGCTTGCGTTGTACTTTTTTATTTTCCGATGGGATAGAGTAACTTTTTACGAAGGAACTTACGAAGAATCTTTAGAAGAAGAATACTATGACGAATCATGTAACATCGCTGGTATCAATTTTCATGGCGAACTTTGGACGTATCTACCCGAAGAATTATATTCTCAAGATTACGCTTCGGCCGAAGATATTTATGCGGCATTAACAGAAGCCGAGGAGAATCCGCAGATTTTGGGAGTATTACTCGAAGTTGATTCTTATGGTGGACTACCTGTCGCTGCCGAGGAGCTTTCAAATAAAATTCGCTCCATGCAGAAACCTGTTGTCGCAGTTATTCGTGGCGCCGGAGCTTCAGCCGGGTACTGGGTGGCGTCATCGGCGGATCGAGTTTTCGCTTCTGAGCTTTCGGATATTGGGTCTATTGGCGTGACGATGTCGTACTTAGATGTTTCGAAACTAAACCAAAACGAAGGCTACACTTGGAATAGCCTCAGTACCGGCAAGTTCAAAGATTCCGGAAACGATCAGAAGCCTCTCACGGCGGAAGAGAGAGCGTTGTTTGAACGCGATATCAAGCTTACATTTGAGAAGTTTATCGCGACCGTCGCCGAAAACAGG
>CAZSFS010000035.1:0-4706 GCA_964606255.1 uncultured Candidatus Saccharibacteria bacterium
GTGTAAGAAGAAAGACGAATATTTAGGTCTCGACAAGGAATATGTTTTTGAAGTTTTGTTTGGTTTCCAAACCGACACTTATGACATTTTGGGAATTCCAAAAATTGCCGAGAAAAAAGATTTTGAGATACAAAGTTTTGTAGGTAAAAGAGTTCAAGAATATCCAGCCTATTCGTCGAGAACGTTTCAATTGGCGCGAGATGGAGTGGATTTTGAACCACCGACAAAAGAAGTCGAGATTTTCGATATCGAAATGCTTGAAGAAAGAGAAATCGACAAAGATGTAATGCTTGCTGAAATTTTAGAACGGATTGATCTAGTCAAAGGCGATTTTCGCCAAGACGAGATCAAGGAGTCTTGGAAAAATATTTTAAAAAATTCTCAGGAAGAAAAATTCCAAATCACAAAAATGAAAGTCGTATGTTCGTCCGGCACATATGTTCGAAGTATTTGTAACGAACTCGGTGGACTCGCGTATTCGATCGAGAGAAAGAGAGTGGGGAATTACAAAATATAAAGACCTTGCTTTATATAAGTGCTTTAGGTAATTTGTTAATAGAAACCAACAACACCCGATAACATGGCTACCTCGTCACTTGCTAGTGTAAAAGGACTCTTTCTACAAAAGGCCGTGGAGAGACACTGTTTTTTTGGTCACGATCTTAAAGAGATCGCCAGGGTTAACCGCGTGAAAGACCTTACTCCTGTTGCTGAGCGATTGATCGGTCGTTTGGGTCCCAACTTCGCTATCGGTATTGGTCCGATTACAAGCGGGACCGAGCGGACCCCAGAAGAGAACTTGATGCTATTCGACCAGGCATATGACTGGTTCGGAGAGACGTACGGTATGCCAGTCTTCTATCAGTTGGCATTCGAAATGGACATTGCTCGTTTACGGGCGAAGTTCTACCGTAACAATGAACCAGAGTTCATCAAGGCGCTCTTCAACGAATTCTACAAGTTCATCTTCTTGCACGATAAGCTTCATACCGTTCTCTTGATGCCTCAATGGGATCGATCCACCGGAGCTACGATTGAACGTCGGATGATCGCTGCCAGGAAGCAGAAGGTACGATTCATCGATATGTCTCGTCGCCTTCCGAACCTTGTGAAGGAATGACCTGATCTTGGAACCAAAGCACAAACCCCCGTCCTTGGCCGGGGGTTTGACGCTTCTAATAGTTTTTACATCCAAGCCCCGAGAATGAGTGCGAAGATGACGAATAGCACTAGATTATATCCAGCAGAAATCAGAAATCCTTTCCAAGCCCAAGCGCGAGGACGGGCGCTCCACATCCATTGTCCCGCGACTGTCGGTAGAACAAATCCTAGCCAGATCCAGAAAGCATTTGATAATGGTGACATCACTTGGATTGCTCCCATGATGTAATACCACAACACCCAGACTTGTAAGAGAACTAGAGCAAACTGTGTGATGTAGAGTTGCCACATCTTTTTTTGAATTTCAGCCATTTTTTCTTTGGACATATTCGGATCAGCACCAATCGCTTTCATGTATGTGTTTCCAAAAAGTGTCTTGCTGTGCCAGATCATACCGACTATCATAGCTGCCACACCGCATACAATAATCGCTAACCAGTTTACTTCGATCATAAGAGTTTTGTTAACTTGTAATACTTATTTATTATATCAAAAACAAAAAGCCCATTCGACTTCGCTCAGGACACTCGACTCTAAACAACAAAACACCCTTTTGGGGTGAGTTATTGCGTTCGGGGTGGTTTACCACGAGCGAGCCCAATTAAGGGCGAGTCGAGTGGAGGCGACGGTATTGAAACCGCGTGCAATAGATTTTCCAAATGAGGTCTACACGTTTAGATTGTTTTTGATTTAAGCGATCATCCTATAAAACAGACAAAACAGATGAATGCCGATCCCTAGGTTTTTGTCGCATGGGCGGGAAGGCCACGCGCTTATCCCGAATTTATTATGCCACTACAACTTATCGGAAGTCAGAAGTAGTGACACCAGCCTAGGCTTAAGCGAAAGCTGGAGTAAGGCCAAAAGCTTTCGCAAATGGGCTTACTATTCCTTTGGATTTTGCATCTAAAGGTTTGAAACAGTTTGACGAGTTATTTCAGCTCGACGTGCGTCATATGAAAGGCATCTATTGTCGAAACAAGCGCCCCCATTTCAGAGACTTCAAAAAGAAATCTACAAAATGGGAGAGTCGTTTAGTTTTTCAATCGACGACCTATGTCTCTTTCAATGTCCTTCTTCTTTATACTAAGACGGTGGTCAAATTTTTTCTTACCACGCGCCAAAGCGATTTCAAGCTTAATTTTCTTGCCATTATTATACATCGAAAGTGGCACTATTGTCAAGTTAGATTGTTTCATTTTTTGGGCCAGTTCGGCGATTTCTTTCTTGGACAAAAGCAGTCGACGTGGCTGATCCGGATCAAAGCCTTCTGGCGTGTTTTTGGGTTGATAAGCAGGGATGTGGGCCGCCACCAAAAAGGCCTCGCCATCTTTGATCGAGACGTAAGATTCGCTTATAGAACCTTCGTGATTCTTTAAAGTTTTGACCTCAAAACCGCGTAGAGAAATTCCTGCCTCGTATTTCTCGAGAACCTCGTAATTAAGTCCAAATTTTTTATTTTTTAATAATATTTCCGCCTTTCCTGTCATAGGGTTTCATTGTATAATAGCGGGACGTTTTATACAAAATGACCAAATAATATGGAAATATTGAAAGATAACAAGAAAAATAAGAATAAAAAGAAAAACGATTCAGGATTCATGTCAAAACTTTGGAGTGTATTCTTGATACTCCTTACAATCATGGCTATTTATTCAATTTTCTCTGGAGGAAAACCTAAACCAGCGAGTCTTTCTTTGTCCGAACTTTCATCTAAAGTTCGCGCTGGAGAAGTGAAAAGTATTGTTGTTGAAGGTGAGAAACTTCGCATAACTCTAAATGATGAAGTCGAAACAGTTTTTGAATCAAAGAAAGAACTAGAATCATCTCTCACCGACACACTTTCAAATTATGGCGTTACGGCCGAGGACTTGAGTCGTTCGAACATCGAAATCAAAAATGAATCTGGATTTTTCTTTTGGATTGGGAATTTGTTGCCATTTCTCATCCCGGTAATTTTTATTCTCCTTTTCTTTTGGTTTTTATCTCGCCAAGCCAAAGGCGCTGGTATGCAAGCATTTTCATTTGGTCAATCAAAAGCCAAACTCACTGATCCCGATGACAAGAATAATCGCGTCACATTCAAGGACGTCGCCGGTGTACGAGAAGCCAAAACTGAACTCGAAGAAATTGTCGACTTCTTGAAAAATCCGAAAAAGTTTATCGACATTGGTGCATCGATCCCAAAAGGCGTTTTACTTGAAGGTGCTCCGGGAACAGGAAAGACGTTGCTTGCTCGCGCGGTTGCGGGGGAAGCAAACGTGCCGTTTTTTCACCTCTCCGGATCTGACTTCGTCGAGATGTTTGTCGGCGTCGGCGCTTCGCGCGTACGAGATCTTTTCAAAATGGCCAAGCGTGCAGCTCCAGCGATTGTCTTTATTGATGAGATTGATGCTGTCGGGCGGAAACGCGGAAGTGGTTTTGGCGGAGGAAACGATGAGCGCGAACAAACTTTGAACCAGATCCTGACCGAAATGGATGGCTTCGAACAGAACCAAAAAGTTATTGTGATGGCTGCAACGAATCGCTCAGACGTTCTCGATCCGGCGCTTCTTCGTCCGGGAAGATTCGATCGACGCGTGATGGTGGATTTACCAGATCGTCGCGACAGAGAAGAAATTCTCAAAATCCACTCACGAAAGAAGCCTCTAGAAACTGACATTGATCTAAAAGTCGTGGCTGAAAGAACTCCAGGATTTTCTGGCGCTGACTTGGCATCGCTTATGAACGAGGCGGCAATTCGCGCCGCGCGTGCTGACAGAAAGAAAGTTATCCAAGAAGACGTTCTGAGCTCGATCGAGAAAGTTCTAATCGGTCCAGAACGCAAGAGTCATTTGCTTACGCCAAAAGAAAAGAAAATTACTGCTTATCACGAAGCCGGTCACGCTCTTGTCGCCTCGGTTCTACCCGATGCTGATCCTGTTCACAAAGTTACGATAGTTTCGCGCGGAAGAGCTGGCGGTTTCACCATGAAGCTTCCACTCGAAGAACGTAAGCTCCAAACCAAAAAAGAATTCCTTGACGACATTGCCATGTCACTTGGCGGATACGTGGCTGAGAAAATGATTTTTGGCGATGTTACGACTGGTCCGTCATCGGATCTACAGGTTGCTTCACGACTCGCGCGCGCCATGGTTACAAAATGGGGAATGTCTGATGCCATTGGTCCGATCGCGCTCGAAGGACACGACTCAGAGGTAATGTTTGGTCGCGGATTTGGCGAGAAAGAATATTCTGATCAGATGAACATGACGATCGACTCCGAGGTGAAAAAGATTATCGATGATAGTTTGAAAGTAGCTGAGAAAGTCTTGAGTGAAAAACGAGAAGTCCTTGATGCCATTGCGAACGCTCTCGTAGAAAAAGAAACACTAGAACAAAAAGAATACAACGAACTCATCAAAAAGTTTGGCATCGAACCAAAAGTTCTGCCAGATACCAAGAAAACAGGCGATCCAAAACCTGAGCTAACTGACGTCGAAAAGAAGGACTTGAAGAAATAATCGAGCCTTGAAAACGCCCCATTAAAAATGCATAATGGGGCG
>CAZSFS010000036.1:0-4305 GCA_964606255.1 uncultured Candidatus Saccharibacteria bacterium
AAGCTTGGGCTTTGTTCAGACAGAACGGACTTTTAAGGCAAAACATCTTGTTTTTGGTGCAGAGATTTTTAAGGGTCGATGACGGAAACCTTCGAGCGGAGCAAAACATAAAAATTTTTTGTCTGCGAACCAACCCGGAGCCCGAGCCGAAGGCGAAGAGGTGTGAGGGGGCGGGCCTTTAATTTCTCCGCGTGTTACTTAGGAGAAATTGGCCCGCATCTCGCAAAGACAAAGAAATTTTATGTTTTGCGGAGCGGTTTCTTTATACAAGCTTTTACAAACGTCGAGAAGAGCGGATGTGGCGAAAGTGGTCTCGCCAAGAATTCGGGATGAAACTGCGTACCGAGCATGAAAGGATGAACAGTGCGTGGAAGTTCGGCGATTTCCATGAGTACTCCGTTTGGAGATTTGCCAGAGAAAATTAGTCCGGCTTTTTCGATTTTCTCGACATACGACGGATTGACCTCGTAACGATGTCTGTGACGCTCATCGATTTTTGTTTTACCGTAGGCATCATAAGCGATAGTCTTTTTTGAGACGATACACGGATAGGTGCCGAGACGCATTGATCCGCCGAAATTTTTGATTTCGAGTTTCTTTTTCTGATCAGGCATTATGTCGATGACTGGATTTTCGGTTTTTGGATTGATCTCGACAGTGTTAGCGTCTTTGAGGCCCAAGACGTTGCGCGCGTATTCGACGACCATGAGTTGCATACCATAACAAAGTCCGAAGTATGGAACTTTGTTTTTGCGAGCATATTCGATAACTTTTATCTTGCCTTCAACTCCAGTCTCACCGAAGCCTCCAGGAACCAATATGCCATCAAAATTTTTCAACTTATCGAGCGACTTACCACCTTTTTCAAAACTCTTGGCATCGAGCCATGAAAGTTCTGTTTTAACACCATTATAGGCTCCAGAAATTTTTAGGGCTTCAATAACTGAGATATATGCGTCAGACAAAACGAAGTCCCCTGTTTCAAAATATTTTCCAACCACGGCGATTTTGACCGTGTTTTTAACGTTGTCCATTTTCGACACAAACGATCGCCATTCTTTCAAGTCTTTTTTCTTTGGCTTGATATCAAAATATTTTAGTATTCGCGCCGATAATCCATCATTTTCAAAATTGATTGGCACATCATAGATATTTTTAACATTTGGAGCAGAAATAACGTCGTCGGCTGAATACAATCCGGACATGTTGGCAATTTTTTCTTTTCTTTTCTTGTCCACTGGTTGATCGGCGCGAGCAATGATGATATTTGGATGTACGCCATAAGAATTCATTTGAGAAACAGCGTTTTGCGTCGGCTTGGTTTTCATTTCGCCAATTGAACTTGGTGTTGGCAGATATGAGACCATGACAAACATGACGTTGTTTGGATTCTGGAGTTTAAGCTGGCGCGCCGCTTCTAGAAAAATTGCATTTTGATATTCCCCAATCGTTCCTCCGATTTCAACAATAACGAACTCAGAATTATTGACTGTCACGCACTCATCGATGCGACGCAATATTTCTTCGGTGATGTGATATGTCGGCTCCACGCACTTGCCTTTGTAACCAAGCGCACGTTCTTTGTCGATAACGTATTTGAAGACCATGCCGTTGGTCATATAGTTTTGTTTCGGTAAAGATTTATTCAGGAATCGTTCGTAGTTGCCCATGTCCTGATCGGTTTCAAGCCCAGAATCAAGCACGAACACTTCACCATGCTCAGTTGGATTCATTGTACCCGCATCCACATTCAAATAAGGGTCGGCTTTTATCAAGCTGACCCGGTAACCTTTTGATTGGATGATTGTGCCGATGGAAGATGTCGTGACCCCCTTTCCCACGCCGGACATGACGCCACCTACAACAAAAATATATTTTGTATTTTTTCTCAAATTTCGCATTTATTTTTTTAGATAAGTTCTGACAGCCGAATAACTTGAAATAATACCCAAAATCATACCAAACACAGCCGTAATCACAAACAGTTGGAAGAAATTGGCGATGTAATAGGTGTGAAGATTAAGCCCCAAGAAATCCGTCATATTGGCCCCGGCCCAGAGCGTCATCGGATAAAACAAAATCATTGTGATGATGGAAGAAATGATGCCGTAGAGCATCCCCTCCACCAAAAACGGTCCGCGAATGTAGTGATTCTCGGCTCCAACGACGCGCATGACCGAAATCTCATCGCGTGAGATGTAGATAACCAAACGAATAGTATTGAAAGTAATGATGAGAGAAATAATCATCAAGACGATCGTGATGGCGATCCCGAGTCGTCGAGCGCCTTCGGTAATAGAAATTAATCGATCAATAACGAGCTTGTTTTGAGAATAGTTAACCTTGTCGATAATGACTTTGTCACCCGAACCCAAAGCGTCTTTGTTTTCCAAGAAAGTAGCAATAGCTTCGTAGTCGGCCGTATCTATTGCCTGGACGTTTAAAGTGGCACCAAGAGGATTGCCGTCAAGTTCATCGAGAGCTTGAAGGGTCAAGAAATCATTGGCATGTTTGGTTTTGAAGTTCTCTAAAGCTTCTTCGGCCGAGACATACGTGACAGATTCAACGGCTGGTAATTCTTCGATTGATTTCTTCAACACCAATACATCCGCTTCGGAAGCGCCGACCGTCATAAAAACCGTAACATCAACTTTTTCCTCTATAGAAGAGAGGGCGAAATTCAATACCGCCTGAGAGAAAATAATAAGAGTAATAACAGACAAAGTAATCGTCATGACAAGAACGGACGAAAGCGAAACGAAGCTGCTTCTTTTGAAGTTAACGAATCCAGATTTGATTATGCGTCGTAGATCTAATATTTTCATCCCGATAGAAATTTAATTTATAAAACTTTTTTCATATATCCCCCGTATTTCTAACGGGACAAGTAATCAAACAATATATTTACCGTGAGCTTCATCACGCACGACTTTTCCGTCTTCGAGCGTGACAACACGTTTTTTAATCGAATCAATAACACCTTTGTTGTGAGTAGTCAGGATCACTGTGGTACCCAGGTCATTGATCTTTTTCAAAATCTGGATGACTTCAAAAGTGTTCACTGGGTCCAAATTCCCCGTCGGCTCATCGGCAATAACCACGTCAGGATTGTTGATAATGGCACGAGCAATTGATAGACGCTGTTTTTCTCCGCCAGAAAGTTGTCGTGGAAAATGACTTGCTTTGTCAGCCATATCGACGAGATCAAGTACGTGCGGAACGTCTTGTTCGATTTCGGCATCAGTCTTGCCAGCCATTTCCATGGCAAAAGCAATGTTTTCATATGTTGTTTTGTTCGGCAGCAACCGAAAATCTTGAAAAACTGTACCGATGCCTCGGCGGTATTTGGTCAATTTCTTGCCACGGAGTTTGTGGATGTCGTGACCGTTAAATGTAATCTTTCCTTCGGTCGGCGCTTCTTCACACAAAAGAAGTCGAGTAAAAGTTGTCTTTCCGGCACCAGAGTGTCCAACAATGGATATGAATTCACCTTCGGCGATTTCTAAATCGACTTCGATCAAAGAAGGGTTTCGTGCGTCTTTGTAAAACTTGGTGACGTTCTCAAAACGAATCATAGACCTGATTATATTTCCTAAAGAGCAATAACGCAAGAATTTCTTGTGTTTTGCGAATTACGGAAATATAAAAGACGAGGAACGAGGGCTTTTATAACAAAAATACCCAGAATCTCTAAAATTTTTTCTACAAATCTTTCTCGGCTTCGAGGAATTCTTCGATTTCGCCATTTTTGAGAACCTTGTCAATGCTTCGGACCTCAACTTCGGTGCGATGATCCTTGATCATTTGGTACGGATGAAAAACGTACGAACGAATCTGGCTTCCCCATTCGTTTTCGGTATTCTTTGAAACTGATAATTCTCCAATCGTATCTTTGTGTTCTTCTTCTAACCTTTTGATAATTTTACCCTTGATAATTTCCAAAGCTTTTTCTCGATTGGCTTCTTGGCTGCGTTCGCTTGCTGTGTGAGCAGAAATTCCAGTTGGCGTGTGAATCATGCGCACAGCAGTGTCGCGCTTGTTTACATTTTGACCACCGGCGCCACCAGAGCGCGCGAATTGGATTTCCAAATCTTCCGGACGAATTTCAACTGAGTCATTTTTGTCCAAGACCGGAATAACTTCTACCATCGAAAAAGATGTTTGTCGTTTACTGTTGGCGTTGAAAGGTGAAATTCGTACTAGTCGATGCACGCCAGATTCTTTTTTTAATTTTCCATAAGCTCCTTTTCCAGAAATTTGAAAAGTTATAGAACGATATCCGCCCGAATCAGCCCGAGTTTCATC
>CAZSFS010000037.1:0-4099 GCA_964606255.1 uncultured Candidatus Saccharibacteria bacterium
ATGCAAGAAATCACGATTTTTACTGACGGCAGTTCGATGGGCAATCCCGGTCCGGGTGGCTGGGCGGCTATTGTTGCAGACAAGGCAGACAAGACGGTGACAGAGCTTGGTGGACATAACCCAAAAACGACAAATAATCGCATGGAAATGATTGCCGCGATTGAGGCCATTAATTTTTTAAGCAAAAAAGATTTATCCGAAGCAGAAATAACCGTTTTTACTGATTCCCAATATCTTATAAACGGTATTACCAAATGGGTTTTTGGTTGGGAAGAACGTGGCTGGGTAACTGCGAATAAGAAAACAGTTCTGAATAAAGATTTGTGGCAACTGCTTTCGGCTAAAGTTCGAGACCTTGAAATTGAATGGAAATATGTCGAAGGGCATTCTGGAATTGCTGGAAATGAGAGAGTCGACATGATCGCCACCGAATTTGCTGCTGGTAAAAAACCAATTCTTTTTAAGGGCAAAGCATCAGAATATTCAGTTGATATAAAAAATCTAGCGCCATCATATGGCAAATCAACAGGTCAAAAATCCGACAAGATTTATTCATACCTATCGATGGTAGACGGCGAAATCAAAACTCACAAAACTTGGAAAGAATGTGAAGCCAGGGTCAAGGGTAAAAAGGCCCGATTTAAAAAAACATTTTCCAAAGCTGACGAAGAAAAAATTATAAAATCTTGGTTGGAGTAAATTTATGCAAGAGAATTTATTTCTCTCAATTATCTTCGGATTTTTGACAGGAATATTGATTGCTTCGGTTTTTACCATCGGATTCTCGTTCATTTTCTTGACTGCCGTTTTCGGCGTTGTTTTTCTTGTATTGGGAATTTTTAATTTTGGTCCAAGGAAAACATTTTTGATTTTTTCGATATTTTTCATTTTTGTTTCTTTAGGATGTTTGCGTTTTTATATTAAAGATTCAAATGAACCAAAGAACAGATTAGATAATTTTGTTGGCCAAGATGTTTCTATCGAAGGTGTAATATATTCTGAGGTTGATGTTCGTGAATCAAGTCAACGACTTCTGATTTTAGCGGAGAACTTAAACTTTCGCGGCGAAGATTATGAAATTAATCAAAAAATTCTTGTCTCGACCGAACTTTTTCCACGATATGATTATGGAGACAAAGTACAAGTGTCGGGTAAACTTTCGATTCCACAGAATTTTCTAACTGACATTGGAAAGGAATTTGATTACAAAAACTACCTCAAGAAAGACAGTATTTTTTACACCATGTCTTTTGCCCACGTCGAAATAATTGGCGAAGGCGAAGGGAGCAAGATTAAATCAGGAATTTTAACTATCAAACATAAATTTTTGAATTCTATTGAGTCAGTCATTCCTTCACCGGAGTCTGCACTTGTCGGTGGATTGCTCCTGGGCACTAAACAATCTTTGGGCGAGAAACTACAGCAATCATTTGTCGATACTGGACTTGTACATATTATCGTTTTATCCGGATATAACGTAACAATTATTGCCGAAGCTTTGATAAAAGTATTGTCTTTTATATCGGTCTCGGCTGGGATTTATTTTGGAGGTATCGCGATTGTTCTTTTTGTTGTTATGGCTGGAGCTGGCGCGGCAATCGTACGCGCTGGCATTATGGCGCTTTTAGCACTTTTAGCACGAGCCACGGGCCGAACTTCAGAAATTACTCGAGCACTTCTCATTGCGGCTACTCTCATGGTTATACACAATCCATACATTTTGTTTTTTGATTTATCTTTTCAACTTTCTTTTATGGCAACACTTGGTCTCATTTATGTTTCACCTGTATTTTTCAAGTGGTTTAAGTTTATTCCTGAGAGATTTGGACTGCGTGAAATCATTTCAGCAACCATTGGTGTGCAAGCTTTTGTTCTACCGTTTATTATTTATAAAATGGGGAACTTATCACTTGTCGCGCCTTTCACTAACACGCTGGTTTTGCCTTTTGTTCCAATCACTATGTTTTTCGGATTTCTGACAGGTGTGTTTGGATTTATTTCCGAAATTTTAGCTGTGCCATTTGGATTCATTGCTTACGTACTCCTTAAATTTGAAATTTTTGTTGTCGAACTGTTTTCGAGTCTACCTTTTGCTACGATTAATATAGCGTATATTCCATTTAGCATAGTTTTGGTTTTTTATTTGGTGATTGGTTGGAAACTTTATAAGTATCATAAAAAACATGGAGAGACGAAATAAAACAGTTTATATTTTTGTGACGCTGTCGTTGATAAATATTTTTATTTGGTCTTTTTATTTTTCCGTTAATCAAAAAGGCGTTATGAAAATTTATTTTCTCGATGTTGGTCAAGGAGATGCAATACTCATCGAGGCGCCAAACGGGAAAGAGATTTTAATTGATGGCGGACCGGATTCGGGGGTGTTGCGTGAACTAGGTAGGACTATGGGATTTTTTGATCGTACGATTGACGTCGTCCTTGCAACGCATCCCGATCAAGATCACATTGGCGGACTGCCATTTGTTTTGGGAAATTACAAAGTTAAAAACTTTATCGATTCTGTTGCTGATTCTGGAACGAATTCCTACAGAGAGCTTTTGAGTTTGGTAGAAGAAAAAGACATAGAGACTTTTTACGGCATGCGCGGCATGGCTATAATTTTAGACCAGGATAATGGAGTTTACTTACATGTTTTGTATCCGATACCGGACGATTTCAAAGTGACGGAGACAAATAACTTGTCGATAGTTGCCAAGTTAGTTTATGGTGACACCTCTGTCATTCTAACCGGCGATGCACCAAAGATGGTCGAGAGCATGCTTGTCTCGACTGATGGTTCATACCTACGAAGTCCGATTCTCAAGGTCGGTCATCATGGGTCAAAGACCTCAACGAGCAGTTCTTTTGTCCGAGATATTGATCCTACTTATGCCATTGTCTCGGCCGGTAAGGATAATCGCTATGGACATCCAAATACTGAGACGATGAATATTCTTGTAAAAGAAGGAGTTGAGATTTTAGAGACATCAAAAGAGGGAACTATAGAATTCCGAAGTAATGGCGTGGATATGTGGCAAAAGTAAAAACCCCTTTCGGGGTTCTTACTAGATGACTCCAGCTTTCTTTAGTGTTACGTAGGCTCCGCGCTTCTTGATGGTCTTGATGCCTTTGGTTGAGAGGTCGAGGCGAAGAGATTTGCCGATTTCTGGGATGTAGATTGTCTTTTTCTGCATGTTTGGGCGCTGTTTTCGTTTACCTGTTGGGTTGAATTGGGTAGCACGAACACGGTTAGAGTAGCCGCCGGCTACATTTACACGCTTTTTAGAAATTGGGCATGTTTTTGACATGGACGTTATGCTAACATATGGGAATAAGGAATGCAATCCCGTTAGAGATACCTTAGTTAAAATCCTTAAAAACGTTAAAAAATAATGGTCTTTAAATACTTACAAGTCAATAAATTAGATACGCCACGTCGAACGTGGCTATCTCTAACGAAATGCAAGAAACCAGCCCCATCTTTTATATAATCGTTCTTATAATGTCTGTCGTTATCCATGAAATAGCCCATGGATATGCCGCTTTGCACCATGGAGATCATACGGCCGAACATCAAGGTCGTTTAACTCTCAATCCTATAAAACACCTCGATTTATATGGTTCGATTATTTTGCCGCTTCTACTGATTCTGACCCATGCTCCGTTTTTGGTTGGTTGGGCCAAGCCAGTCCCTTACAATCCAGAGAATTTTGCTCCGGCCAAGAGACGAATCGCCACCATTTGGGTTGCTTCAGCTGGTATTTTAACTAATCTCGCTATAGCCATATTTTTCTCCATGATTATTCGGCTGGCTGTCGCTGGAATTTTAATTCCCGCCAATTTTATTCCGCTTTGCGGTGTTATTGTTCTTCTTAATATTGTTTTGGCTGTATTTAACCTTGTTCCTATCCCACCACTTGATGGATCGAAGATCCTTTTTAACCTTGGCGGCTACAAAATGTTGAGAGTTGAAAGATTTTTTGAAAAATACTCCCTTATTGCTCTTCTCGTCTTCGTTTTCTTCTTGTGGCAGTTCATTACGCCGGTGATTTACTTTATATTTGAAATTCTAACGGGCTTATCTATATAGTCACCTCCT
>CAZSFS010000038.1:0-3779 GCA_964606255.1 uncultured Candidatus Saccharibacteria bacterium
TCGTCAAAGATGCCGCTATTTAGAGCAACGATTGAAACGACTTCTAGTGCGACTGGAACTGGAGAATACTGGGTTTGTTTAAGAAGTTCTGTGGCACGCTTACCTCGCTCGATAATTTTCTTTGTCTCTGGATCAAGATCAGAATCAAACTGCGCGAAAGATTCGAGTTCGCGATACTGCGCCATACCAAGTTTCAGAGGCCCGGCATTTTTCTTCATAGATTTTATCTGAGCTGAACCTCCGACACGTGATACCGAAAGTCCGGCGTTGATCGCAGGGCGAATACCCTTGTAAAACAAGTTTGTCTCAAGGAAAATCTGTCCGTCAGTAATCGAAATGACGTTTGTTGGGATATACGCCGAGATATCTCCAGCCAAAGTTTCGATGATTGGAAGCGCGGTGATTGATCCCCCGCCAGACTTTTCGTTTCGACGGCATGCTCGTTCCAAAAGTCGTGAGTGCAAATAGAAAACATCTCCAGGGTATGCCTCACGTCCCGGTGGACGTCGTAGAAGTAGTGAAATTTCTCGATAAGCTACGGCGTGTTTTGAAAGATCATCGTAGATGATGAGAACGTCTTTGCCTTGATCCATAAAATATTCGGCGATAGATACTCCAGAATACGGCGCCAAATAAAGCATGGCCGGAGCATCAGATGCCGCCGCAGAAACGACGACGGTGTAATCCATAGCTCCGCCTTCTTCGAGTCGTGATACTATGCGAGCAACTTTTGATTGTTTTTGTCCAATAGCAACATAGATGCAGACAATGTTCTCACCTTTTTGATTTAAAATTGTGTCGATAGCGATAGCCGTTTTACCAGTTTGTCTATCGCCGATGATAAGTTCGCGCTGACCACGACCGATTGGGATCATGGCGTCGATAGCCTTGATGCCTGTCTGGAGAGGCTGATTGACCGGTTCGCGCTTCATGACGCCTGGTGCGATTTTCTCAACCAAGACACGCTTGCTAGCCTTGATCTTGCCCTTGCCGTCAATTTCTTCACCCAGGGAGTTCACCACGCGGCCGATGATGTCATCTGAAACTGGAATAGAGAGAATTTCGTGTGTTCGTGCAACAGACTCACCTTCTTTGACGCTCTTGAATTCTCCGAGGATAATACAGCCGATAAAGTCTTCCTCAAGATTGAGAGCAAGTCCCAGAGCACCAGATTCAAATTTTAAAATTTCAGATGCTTGAGTGCCGGAAAGTCCGGATACTCTGGCGATACCGTCAGAAATGGAAACGACGTTACCGATCTCAGCCTCTGAGATATTTGGCGCAAGACCCTCGATTTTCGTTTTGAGATTTTTAACTAATTGATCTATTTCTTTCATAAATTTATTTGGCTAGTGCTTCTCGGAGTTCTTGTAAGTAGTTCTTGACCGACCCATCATAAACCCTTCCTCTGTAAAATGCTTTAAATCCTCCAATCAGGCTTTCTTCTATTTCGAGATTTGTTCTGTCTTTCTCATCTTTGCCGGTAAACTTCTCAATAGTCTTTACAATTCCTGGAGATATTTCGTGTGAAGTTTTTATGAGTAAGGCGTTTTTATTTTCATAGTCTTTAAGTTCGAGCTCAAGATGTTCCAAAACTTTTGGACGAAGTCCTCTTAGATGATTCATTTCTAAATACTTGTCGAAACTTTTCGCAAGATCCGTCGGAGCAGTTCCTGACAAAAGGCTCACAAACAATGCTTTGGCCAATTTTTTGGAAGAAATAACCATGTTATTTCGTGATATCTTTGATCATTTTTTCTGCAACACTCGCGTCAATTTGTTTTTTGAGCACGGCTTCGACGCCAGAGACGACTAAATCGATTGCTTTGGCTTTAATTTCATCTTTCTGATGCTCACGTAATATTTCAATTTCTTTTAGGGTATCCTGTTTTATTTTATGTGCTTCAGACTCGGCATCGATTTTCGCTTTCTCTATGATCTCTTCACCAGAAATTTGCGCAGACAGAACTATGTTTTTTGCTTCCTGGTGACCGTCAGTCAAAATACGCTCTTTTTCATTTTCAGCCATCATGAGCGCAGTCTTGGCCTTTTCGGCATCATCAAGACCGCCCTGAATTTTTTCTCGACGTTCTTTTATTGCTGCGCCAAGTTTTTTGAAGACAACATTTCTAAGGAGGTAGTAAATTATCAAGAAATTGACCAAGTTCGCGAGTGCGACCTTCCAATCAAAACCCAATTTACTTAAGACCTCCATAGATTATCGAATTATTTAGATAATAAAGAATGCAACGAGGGCGTAGATGGCGGTTGATTCACAGATAGCCATACCGACAATCATTTTTGGGAAAATAGAATCTCCTACGCTTGGATTTCTACCGATTGCTTCCATGGCTTTTGCGGCCACGATTCCTTCACCGATAGCTGTTGCTAGCATCGAAAGAATAATCATTCCCTTTGCTATATATTTTGCTGCTTCTGCTTCCATAATTTTATTTAAATTAATTAATAACTAATAAACAAATCTAACTTTTCGGCTCCTCACCCGCCGCCTGCATATAGAAGACCGCAATCAGGGACCCAAACACCAGAGTTTGGACCAGGGAACCCAGGAGACCAAAAGCCACCCAAAAAGATGGCACAACAAAGGCGAAAATCCCTATCAAAACAGTGGTCAAAACATCTCCGGCATATAAGTTTCCGAAGAGACGTAACGATGTGGAAATTATTTTTGCAAATTCTCCCACGATATCGAGACAGGCGATAAGTATAGTAACAAACATAAAGATTGGCGCAAGCACACCCTTTTTCATATCTTCTTTTAGTTTTTGAATGGGAATGTACTTATTGATATGTCCCCAAAGGCCAAAGTCTTTTATGGAAACTATTTGTAAAACTATCAATGCTCCGAAAGTAATCCCGAATGTTGTATTGAAATCCCCTGTGGCTGTCCTAAACAATGTCTTGCCATCAAAGGTAATACTCGACAAACCCGGAAGCATGCCCAAATAATTTGATACGCCCACAAAGATAAAAATTGTAGCAACGATAGAAAAAATTCTTGCCGTATGATAATCACTACCGGTTATTGTCTTTATTTGTTTGGTTACTGCTTCGTAAATTATTTCAAAAAAAGCTTGAACTTTTCCAGGGATTGGGTTTTTATTTCTCGTAACCAAAATTCCAAGAATTAAAACAATCAAAGTAATCAGGAATATAAAAATGGTTGAATTTGCGATCGGAAAACCACCGATATCAAAAATCGTTGATGGTCCGACGGTAGATATATCTCTTTTAAAACTAAAAATTTCTTCCATAAATTATTGTTTTTCCATTTCTTCCCTAATTTTTTTATATTCTCGATTTATCTTTCTATTATTTCGAAGTATCAAAAACCAAGAAAATACGATCGCCAAAAGAAGTAAAATAAGAGTTATTGTTTTGTTTGTCTCAAATTTATTATCTAAAAATTTACCAAGAAAAAGAGCGCCAAAAGCCGGAAGGGCCAAAATCGGTATATTGGTAAGGGATGCGTAGAAAAATTTATCAGTAATTTTCTGATATTCTGGTGTATTTTTGAAATTATTATCTGATTTGTTTTCTTCCATAAAACGCAAAAAGCCCAAGAAGAGCTTGTAACATTATACAACAAAAATAAGTTAAAACTCTAGGGGGTGCGCGTGGTAGGAATCGAACCTACGACCTCTGTCTTATAAAATTTTGAAAAATGAGCAGATTCAAGCCCAAAGTGCGCGTGGTAGGAATCGGACCTACGACCTCTGTCTTATCAGGACAGCGTTCTACCACTGAACTACACGCGC
>CAZSFS010000039.1:0-2042 GCA_964606255.1 uncultured Candidatus Saccharibacteria bacterium
CCAAGCGAAAGCTATTTTATTTTTCCATTGTTTTTGGCGCGATTGTGGTCGCCTTGGTAATTTTGATTTACCCATATTTTAATCGTGAACCAACCTGTTTCGACCAGAAAATGAACGGTTCGGAGTCAGGAATCGACTGCGGTGGAACTTGTGAAAAAGTTTGTACGCAGGAAGCTCTCCAGCTTGTCACGTTATGGACTGCGCCTTTTGAAGTCACTCCAGGCAAGTACAACGTCATGGCGTATATCGAAAACCAAAATCGCGAATCTGGAATTCCTTCGATTAATTACGAATTCAAACTCTACGACGCTGAAAATATTTTCATTGGCCGAACTTCTGGTACAACATTCATTACTTCAAACGATCGCACTGCAATCTTTGCTCCGGGTGTTGAGACGGGAAACAGAATACCGGCCCGCGTGACTTTTCAATTTACGAGTTTCCCGACCTGGCTAAAGATTAGTCGCGACCAGAGAAATGCCTTGGCGGTTTCGGCTGAAGATCAGCAACTTTTCAATCCATTTGATAATCCAAAACTCGAAGCGGTGATCGTGAACAAAACTTTGACCGAGATGAAAAATCTAGAAGTCTTTGCGATTCTTTATGACGAAAACGACAATGTTATGAATGCGAGCAAAACCCTAATCGATGTATTGCCGAAAAATTCCAAAGCACCAGTCGTATTCACTTGGCCGAAACCTTTCACCAAAAGACCGACCAAGATCGATATTTTTCCGCAGGTCAATGTTTTTGGTCTCAATATCGTAAAATAAAATGAATCCCGGTAGAGATGTCACAGTTAAAATTATTCGTAAAGGCTATACAATCATGATCGTAAATTACTCACAAAATATAAAGACAGATCGCCACGTCAGACGTGGCTATCTCTAACGGCATGAATCGAAAAAGCCTAAAACACGTTGACTGGATGATGCTTGCTTTTGTGGCCCCGATTATTGGAGCTGGGCTCATCACCATGAAATCCTTTGTTGGTGATACATCTTTTTTTTCTCAGCAACTCATTTGGGTGTGCGTATCTTTCGTCGTTTTTCTTTTCTTGGCTTCGCTCGATTTTCGTTTCTTGAAAAAGACGAAAGTTTTGATGACAATATATTTATTTTTCATTGCACTTCTGGCACTACTCTTCGTTTTTGGTGATACGGTCAAGGGCGCGACGTCTTGGTATAACTTCGGTGGCTTTTCTTTTCAGCCAGTGGATTTCGTCAAGCTTGTGCTTATTCTCATGCTTGCCAAATATTTTTCGCGTCGTCACGTCGAGATTGAAAATCCGAAACACATTTTTGTCTCGGCTCTCTACACAGCTTTGCCTTTCTTGCTCGTCTTTATTCAACCAGATTTTGGTTCGGCGATCATTATATTTATGATTTGGTTTGGCATGACTCTTGTCTCTGGGATCTCTAAAAAACACCTTTTGGTGGTCTTTGGTCTTGGGACTGTAGCCTTTTTCTTGCTTTGGACTTTTGTCTTCGCGCCATATCAAAAATCCCGTATTATGACATTTTTAAATCCTCTTTCTGATATACAAGGCGTAGGTTATAACGCGTATCAATCAACAATCGCCGTTGGTTCAGGACAATTTTTTGGTAAAGGTGTCGGTTATGGAACACAATCTCGTCTAAAATATTTACCAGAATATGAAACTGATTTCATTTTCGCCGCGTTTTCCGAGGAATGGGGATTTGTCGGATCGCTTACCATTGTTATGTTATACATACTTCTTATTTGGAGAATTCTGCGCATGGCCATGTTTGCCGCGACAAATTTTGAAATGCTTTTTGGATTGGGACTCGCCATACTTATCATGGCGCACACGATTATAAATATCGGGATGAACATTGGACTTATGCCGGTGACAGGTATAACATTGCCATTTATGAGTTATGGTGGGTCGAATATGCTCATGCTTTTCTCGGGCCTTGGGGTTTTGATGGCCATGAATAAGTATTCGAGACATATTCATCGCGATGACATGAATCAAGAATTTCTAGGAATATAATTTAGCAAGTAGAAAGTAGTACGTA
>CAZSFS010000039.1:2142-3696 GCA_964606255.1 uncultured Candidatus Saccharibacteria bacterium
ATGAATCTAAACGAAAAAATATTTTATCTTTTTAATTCTTTGGCAGGGAAGAGCGCTGTGGCAGATTCGCTTATTGTATTTATAGGAGATGTGCTACCTTGGATTCTTGTAGTCTTTACTATCTTTTATTTTTTGTTTTTCCGCAAAAATGTTAAAAAATTTACCGTTATTGTATTTATGATCGGTATCGCCTCGTTCGTTACGCAATTTTTAAAGTGGCAAATTTTCTTACACCCTAGACCGTTCGTTGTTTTGTCAAATGTTACTCAGCTTATAAATATTTCAAGCTTTGATTCTTTTCCGTCTGGTCACGCTACAATTTTTGCGGCACTCGCAACTGGAATTTTTATTTATAATCGTAAGCTCGGAATCATTTTTGCCGTTGCCGCGCTCCTAATTGGTCTTGCCCGAATCATCGCGGGTATCCATTATCCTCTAGATATATTGACAGGATTTGGTATTGGTTTTGTAATGGCAATTTTGTCTTATAAACTTATGGCCAGACTTTCAAGAAAAGTCAAAAGCTTTGTTTCTTGAGTTTTAAAATCAAAGGTGTAAAATAACGGTCATTATGTTGCAAAAAAAATTGTGGGCGCTGGTCGCCATTTTAGCTGGAGCCGCTGTGGCTTATTTTGTTTATAACACGCAGATTACTCATCCTGATTCGAAATATGCATTTCACTTGGGATTAGATCTCTCTGGAGGTTCTCGACTCGTCTACAAAGCTGATGTTTCTCAGATTGATACTGCCAATGTGAAAGACTCAATGGCGGCGTTGCGCGATGTTATCGAGCGTCGCATAAACTTGTTTGGAGTTTCTGAAACGACCGTTCAAATCGAACAAGGAAATTTTGCAACAGACGGCGAAAATCGTTTGATCGTAGAACTTCCAGGAATCACCGATCTAGAAAAAGCCGTTGCTATGATAGGACAAACTCCACTTTTGGAATTTAAGGTTGAACGACCCGAAGGTCCGGAAAAAGAAAAATTGCTAAAAGATCTGGAGGCTTTACAAAAAAGATTTGAAGCAGGAGAAGATATCTCTGGTGTCACGCCACCAGATCCGTATTACATTTCAACGGATCTTACGGGGCGATACTTGAAGACTTCGGCCGTGGACTTCGGTCAGTCGGGTCAGCCGGGAGGAAACTTTGGTTCACCGGTTGTGACTTTAACTTTTGACAAGACAGGCGCAGATCTTTTTGAGAAACTTACGAAAGAAAATATTGGCAAAACAGTGGCAATTTATCTAGACGGTTCGCCGATTTCAACTCCAGTCGTAAATAGTGCGATCTCTGGCGGCCAGGCTATCATCACTGGAAACTTTACACCCGAAGAAGCCAAGCAACTTGTCGGAAGACTAAACTCTGGCGCTCTTCCTGTACCGATCGAACTTGTCTCAACTCAGTCCATAGGGCCGTCTTTGGGCGGAGAAGCGACACAGGCTGGAGTTTTTGCGGGACTTATCGGATTTATTGCTTTGTCAGTACTTCTCATTGTTTGGTATCGTCTTCCAGGACTTGTGGCTGTTATCGCGCTTATGATTTATATGGC
>CAZSFS010000040.1:0-3650 GCA_964606255.1 uncultured Candidatus Saccharibacteria bacterium
TTTTTTAAATTTAAAAAACATAAGTCAAACTTGTTAACGCGTCTTTTATAGCTTGAGCAATAAGCCAAGAAGACAAAAGTACCAGTCCACCAATAATTGCGTAAGTGAAAGCATTTCGCGCTTTTTCAAGCTGAGAACTATCACCTCTAGCAGTAACAAACAAAAGTCCGCAATACACCAAAACAATAGCTGTAAAAGGAATGGCGATCTTTATAATAATATCAATAACTTTTTCAAAAAATTGGGGGATACTGTTTACACTATTTGCAATTGGGTTTTGTATATTCAATTCTATGACGGTTGAAGAAGCTGGGGTTGAAGAAGCATTTTGTGCAAAAGAAATACTTGAAACACTTAAAAAAACAATTACTATAAAAAATGCACTAAAAAATTTTTTGAATGTATTTTTCATATCTTAATTTATTCCAAATATTCCAAGAAGTGGGCCTTGATAGCCAAGCGTCATCAGAATTATCTTTATTATACCCCAAGACAGAAGTGCCAAGATAAGACCGATAACAACGTGCCATATCATTTTCTTGGACTTTTCTTTGGCGCTGGAATTTCCACCACTGGTCAGAAGCAAAATTCCGGCCCAAGCGACTACAATCGCAACGAACGGAAAAGCGATGAACACTATTAGAAAATCAACAACATTGTTGATAAGGACGATAAATTGATCGAAGTCACAATCAGGTTGTCCGACTGAACCACAAGGAATAAGTCCGGTTGTTGTAGCATTTGAAAAATTTGGACCTCCTCCAGGAGGCGTTGTCGAAGAATTACCTCCAAGATTCGGAACTTCAAAATATACCGGAAATACCAAATTTGGCTGATCTATCCCTCTTTTGATCAATAAGTAATAAGCTGATCCAGGAGAAACATTATTATCAAAAGTGTGTTCAAAATATCCTCCACCACCAGATGAACCCGGTGCGGCGGTTGTAATAATTGGAGAAGTGATGACGTTGTTAAGAGATGGAATTTCATCGATGTTAGTTCCCGGCGGAACTTCAAAAATTTGTAAAATAATATTTTCGGCGACCAAATCTTGACCATTTGACGTCTCCAGATTTCCACTTATATTCACAGTGTTGTTGTTATTGGAATACTGAAAATCTATATCGATATTCGGAATCTCGTCAGTTGTAGCAAATCCATAAGTAAAAAGATTGTACCCATAATCTGTAACTCCTGGTTGGGCTTCGTACGGATTTACTTCATGAATAGTAAAATAATAATTTGTAGTCGGTTCAAGATTATTTAAAGTAATACTAAAATAATAGTCATTATCTTCTCCGGGAAGATTTACATCGTAGTTAGTATCTCCACCACTATAAGACAAAGTAGCTGGTTGAGTTGTTCCTAGAAATTCGTAATTATTACTATTTTGACCAGGAGATCCTTTTCCCCACTCCACGGTAAATGTAACCGGTCCACCGCTTGGATTCATGGGTATAAGATGTGCATTTGAGATTGTTATGGAGTGATCGGTAGCTGTAACCAGTCCCCAGTTTATGCCGGCAATAAATTGAGCTCCGGCAAATGTCGTCATGATATCTCCCTGTTGCGCTGTCGCATTAAAAGGTAGAGAAACAAGCGTTAGAAAAACTACAAAAAATTTTAGAAAATATTTTTTCATTTAAGCAAAAGAAGTTTCAAAGCTGTGTCAGCCTTTTTGACTGAGTCGTCGACAGAAGCGAGTCCAGAACTAACGTCCTCGATCATTTGACCCAATATCTCGTCGGTTGCACCAGCATCTGGATCAATCCATGATCTGGCACTCAAAGCCGCGGAATAAAAAACTTTTTGATATTTATCTATTTCTGTTTTCGACAAGAGATCTCTCCTAACTGGCGTCATTCCTGATGGTGCCACAAGCATCCAAGTATTTAGTCCATTGGCAAGATCAGCACCAACACCCAAAGCAATTTGTGCATTCGGAGAAGTCTTCGGCACGGCCAGGGCGTAAATACGAGAATAGGTGATAGCATTGCTCAATTCTTTGACCTGAGGAAGCGGGGCGGTATCGAAACTTAGATTTGGATTTTTGGCCTTGATGTTTGCAAGCTCACTAGCAAAACCAAAATAAATCGCCAAATCACCAGAGATAAAGGCGTCGAGAGAGTCTTTCATTGTCTTGTTCCATGAATACACATCTTTTAACGGATCAGAAAATTCGTTAAAAAATTTAAGAGATTGAGCTGTTGGACGACTCGAAATTGTCGAAGGAGAATTCAAAAGATTTATATATTTACCATTGGCGTCTCTAGCAACGATTGGATTTTCTAACTGCAGAATCAACGCTGAAAAAATTCCTTTGGCGTTTTTAACATTTGAAAATTCTCCCAGGGCTACGCCGGCTTTTGTAATCTGCTGAGCCTCGTTTCTAATCGTCAGCTTAGGTATATACTCAAACAAGTCACTCCAATATTTGGGCGGATTGGCAAATCCCGCGTTTTCCAAAATGTTACGATTGTAATACATAACTAATGGATCATTTAAAATCGGAAAGCCCAAAAAGCCAGTCGAGGTCTTGAAAATATTTGCAGCTCGAATATACGTATCATCATAACTACGTTCTGGGAAATACGTGTATGGAATATTTACAATCTTATCCGAATAATTGAAAATTAAATCTTGGGACAAGAAAAACAAGTCAGGCAATCCACCGAAAGCGTAGGCGTTGATCAAATCGGACTGGAAGTTTCGTGGATCTTTCTCAACATAACGAATCTGCATTCCTGGATTTTGAGAGTTTAAATAATTTATAGCACTACTTAAATTTTTGGCAGGAACAGTACCCCAAATTGTCACGGCGCTTATTGTTGTTCCGGCATTTCCTTTATCTTTACTCAAATCAATAGCTCCAGAAAATATCAAAACACCGATGAACACAAATAGTCCAAAGAATATCAAAACGCCAACCTGAAAACCTTTCATCCCGTTAGAGATAGCAAAACTTTGTTTTGCGTATCTTTTTTATCTTTTAGTAAGTATTTTACGACCAGCATAAATGTTTCCACGCTCGAGAAATTAAAACAAAATATCTCTAACGGGATTTCATACCCTTAATTGTAAGGCAATTTAGGTAAAAAGACTAAAGATTTATGTGAATTGTGGCGTCAAACTTCTGTGTACTAATTTTTTCGGTCCTCGGGTCGCCGCCAGGCTACGCCTTTTACGGCTCAACCAGACGCTCAAAAATTAGTACACAGAAGTTCTCCTGGTTCGAGTGTGAGGAAAGCAATCGCAGGATTTGAAAAAGCTCTGGATGACTTGCGTTTAGGAAGATTTTTTGACGAAAATTAATCCGTAGTGATGTTCTCCGGCATCGATAGTTTTTTGAAATTCAAATTGACCAGTTTCAAAGACTCTTCGAGCAGTTTCCGCATCAACAACCATATTTGGCTGCGGACCAAGGGCGCCAAAAGATTCTATCCAGTCAACAACAAGAAGTTTTCCACCATTTTTCAAAATTCTCGAAGCCTCACGCACAAGTCCAGCTTTGGATTCGACTTGGAACAAAACATTTACGACGACTGCGGCATCAACGGAGTCCGCGCGCAGCTTTGTTCCACCGACAACCTCAACATCACCCCAAATTATCTCGATATTCTTGATCCCCTTTTCATCGGATTCTTTTTTCA
>CAZSFS010000041.1:0-3643 GCA_964606255.1 uncultured Candidatus Saccharibacteria bacterium
CCGCTCCGGCCACAATCAAAAGCGGTCCGTCTTTATGAAGCACTGCCTCTTTTTGGCGATCATTAAGTCCCTGTAGATAATCCATCCCGATAGAAATAAACGCGTTCTTGATAAACAAACCAAACCCAGCCCGTAGCGACCGCAATTTCTAACGGGACAAGTGAGAGCCTACTATATCACGAGAGTTATCGTTTCTTGAAGATATACATTATGCGATTTACCCCGTTTTGTTTAATACCAATATGATCTTGCTGAGCACCAACAATCGAACTGTTGGCACGCGCCAATGCTTCACCTTTTTTTAGGGCAGTTGCCTCATCCATAGACTCTCCATAAAACCCGACATATCCTTTTTCAAAAATGATTATGTTGCCTTTGATTTCTGAAACTTCTCCATATTTTTCGATAGCTTTGGCATAAGTTTTGTTTCCTTCTATTTCAAACGCAGCACCTTTTTCAACTTCCAATCTATGAGCTTCTACTAATTCTTTTTCGTGCTCCAAATCGGCTTCCGTTGCAATGTTATCCTCACTCAAATTTCTAACAAATGGTGGACGTTCATTTGAACTTGGTGCTGAAGAATTATCTGACAAATCAATCGGTTGTTCTTTTGGAACTTCAACTACCGGAACAGTATTTTCAATTGGGTTTGGTTTGAAGCCCGTATATTCTGGATTGAACTGATAATCAACTTTCTTTTGGATTGCCGTCCAAAGTTTATTTGATTCTTCATGCAAGAATTTATATTCGGGACTATCTGGATGTAGACTTTGGACTTCCATAATTCGACGATATTTCAAGAAGGTTTCGACTTGAGAATTCATTGCCATCAATTTTTTACCAAGCATTGCTCTTTCGGCCGCATCATGACTGCCACCGATAAAGTTTTCTGGATTGGCGCGAAACCTCGAAACATCTTCGGCTTGAAGAGCCGGCAAATCAATGCCCTTGATTCCACCTCTGCTGTCGTACAAGAAATCAATCGTACCCTTTAGTTCTTTGGTCTCAACTTTCAATCCATCAATCTCTGAATATCCTTCGACAACTTGATCTGGTTTCGGCTCTTCGTATTCATAAGACAAAATATCACCACCAGTTTCACTTGGTGTGTGAGTCCAGCCCTGCTCAACACTTACGTCTTTGTAATCTTCAAAACCCTGGAAACCGTTTTCAGTATATACAGATCTATTTGGCGCATTTTGTTCCATATCTGGATTTTCAATAACTTGCTGATTTTCCAAATCAATTCTTTCCGAAGTTCTTGGTGTTCCATCTAATCTATTTTCTACAGTATTTGGATTCTTGTTTTCAAGAACATCTCCTGTTGTCCCTGTATTTATACGGCCAGTTTTGGTGTCATAGAAATCCGCCTCGATACCCGCTCCTCCCTTGGTCATATTGACCAAATTTCCGTCCAAACCCTTTAGATAAACCTGACCATCGTTTCCCGCAACAAGACTCGTGCCTTTAGGCAAAACGATACTTTCAAATTCATCCTGCGGACGATACATTCCCCAACCAATTGCTATTTTGTTTGGATCGCCCTCGGCAAAAGCTCGCAAATTTTCTGGTATTTTTCCACCGTATTGATCCCAAAGAGATTTTTGCAAATCTTTGATCATACCGATTGCGCCTCGCGTACCAAAGGAGGCTTCTGCGACGACCGTCGTTCTAGGCATTTCGGGTAAATTATTTGTATCGTAAGGCAAGCTATCTGGCCTTGGCATGTTTTTCGGAAAATTGACCGGCTGATACTCTGACGAGGTTGGATTCAGCCTGACGGTCCCCCCACCTATTGGCATCTTTTTTCCTTCCACAGCATCTGTCACATATTGCCAAGCAGCACCAAAAACACCAGATTCTTTTATATATTCGATACCCTTTCTCATGCCAGCACCAGCAAAAAAACCGGTAGCACCAACAACAGCACCCACAAGCGCGGCTTTAGATATTTCTTTTGTCCTTTCATTCGAAGCCCTGTCATCACCTATAAATGTTTTGTATTGAGTAAAAAGTTTTTCTACGTCTGTCTTTTCAGTCGACATATCCTCATACATTTCAACGGTGGTCGCCGCCCTAGCCATCAACTCTGAAAAAGCATACTCGTCATGAGTAGAACCAAAAGTCACTCTACCGTTACCAAGCATAGATTCATTTACAAAGAGACGAGTCTTTATGCGCTCAAGAGTTCGTGCTTTGTCAGAAGCCTTGCCTCCAGATGTAACACCCGATTCAAATTGATTTAACATTGACTCCAATCTCTTATATAGATCTTTGGAATCGAGATTTTTTTTCATACCGATTTCTTTGGTATCAGCCTTGCCATAGCGAGCACGAAATTCTTTTTCCGAAAATTCTTTGTTTTTCTTGTAAACAGACATAGCACCTCCTGCAACAGCCGCGACACCTGCGCCAATACCTAAAACAGCAGTCGAACGTCCGAGCCACTTAGTTCCGTAACCCAGAGCCATCGCTCCAATAAATTTCAATCTTTCATCGACTCGGCCACCCAAAGTCTTTTCGAAAAATAGTTTAGATTTATTTTCAATATCAGGGTTTTGGGTTATATATCTACCAAAATTAACTTTTGCATTTATCTGACCGATATCTGAAATGATCTTTCTTCTATTTTCCTCGGCAAGCTCAGGATCTTTAGTTTTTTTCTCCTCGGATAATGATCTTATAAGGGCTTTTTTAGCAAGGGAATAACTTTCTGATGCTTTTCTATGTGCCTCCCTTTGACTTGATGTCGCACTTGAAAGCGACCATTCATATGGAATTTCTGCAAACTTGCTAGCTGCACGATTAAAGAAGTTTCTTGGGATTTGTTGCTTTTTATCTAGAGAGTCTATTTTTACATATTCGAAACAAGGAACAAGCTTGCCATGCCCGTCTTCTCGATATGAAAGTTCTGGAGCCTCAGAAAGATACGAAGTGAGTGTCTTTAGATCTTCTTGATATTCAGGAACGCCATTTTGTTTTGATTGATTGATTAGTGATTCTCGCAAAGATACTTGTCTATGACCGCTTCTCAGATTACGAAAGCCATGTTTTACATGACCAGCAAAATAAAACCACTTTTTAGGTCTGGATTCTGCAAGTTCAACGTCCACCTTATCTTTTGCTTCAAGCTCTGATTTTAGGCGTAATTTTTGATCAATTTTTGAAAGAGCATAAATTTGCTTTTCCGCGCTAAGACTGAAGAATTCCGGATTTTTTTGGTAGAAGCTCTCAGCCTCAAGACCAAAAGAACGAAGTTTTTTATCAACTCGTGAATCGATGTCGTGATTTTTTGAAACCCGCTCTTGTGTAAAAGGTTGTGGTTTTTCTTTTTTTACTTCTGGCTCTTTTACGTCATCAAAAATATGATCGGGGTTCGCACCTGGTTTTTCTAAATCTTCTTCTTTTTCGTCTTCATGCAAATTTGATTTTTTGACTTCACCTATTTTTCTCAGGGCTTCCATTATCAAACGTTCTTTGTCTGCATCAAAATAATCTTTATCTTTTTCTAATATATCCTGACCAGTAACAATTGCTTCGATGATCACTCTATCCTTTTCTGGAATTTTAACTTCTTTAGTTTTACCTAAATCATCTTTGTGCAAAAGTTTTTGACGTTCAGGTAAGACAATTGGTTCATTTT
>CAZSFS010000042.1:0-3616 GCA_964606255.1 uncultured Candidatus Saccharibacteria bacterium
AAATACAAAAATGAAAAATGGTATAAACCAAAGTCCCAAAAACGCATAATGATGTGTCAGTGGAAACATCACATAATCGACTCCGAGTTTAAAGTAAAACCATGAAGCAAAGACGAGCCCAACAACGGTGACGAAGGTAATCATATACGATCTCGGGAAACCGTTTACAAAAATTCCTTTTTTGACATATATCGTCATCAAGTCGTTAATCAGTCCAAAAACAGATCCGATGAGAAGCGCCACGAATGGCAAGTATGTTTGATTTTTGCTCACAAAGTTTAGTTTGGTCGTGACATAGGTTGGATGAAATTTGGCTACCAATAAAAGCAAAAGTGTAGCCAAAACTATCGATACCCAAATAATAAGTCCGCCAACACGTGGTGTGCGTGTTTCAGCATCATGTGTACCAAGCGCTTTGAAAGCTTCGGACATTGTATCGTCTTTGGTTTCGCCGTCGACATTGCGCGCAACCTTCTTCCACATTTTGTATTTGTAAAAAACACCAGTGAAAATAGGTGTGATCATAATGCCAATCATGAAAGTCAGAACTACCGGCAAAGAAATTTTTATAAGGTCGAGCATCATAGATTATTTTGGGTTTGAACAACGGCGCCAGTCAGTAACTTCATGTCAGTAAAGCGCTCATCATATGTTGAACCCATGACTATTATAACTCGAGTTGATTTAGTGTCAGGGGTGGTGGCTACAACCAAGTTTCCGCCAGAGATTGTAGTAAATCCTGTCTTCGAAGCCTTGATGCCCGGAATTTCTTCGACGACCGTGTTGGTGTTGTCGATGTTGTGAGCCTTGTCGAGAGATGAGATGGTTGCGATTTTGTTGTTGGTGATAGAGAAAATTTCTGGGTAAGTTTTGACCGCATAAGCAAAAAGTTTGGCCATATCGCGAGCTGAACCATAAGCTCCATTTTCTTCTTCGGTAACATCAAGCCCTGATTCGTTTTTGAAGACGAGGCTTTTGAGTCCCAATTCGACGGCCTTGGCATTCATTGCTGCCACAAAAACCTGCTCAGGATCAGAAGCTTCTGGATTTATGATTTTACCTGTTTCAACAGCTAGTTCTCTGATCGCATCATTGGAAGAAACAAAAAGAGCAAATTTCAAAAGTTCATCTCTTTTCCATTTCTCGCCAAGCAAAAGTCCATGGTCTCCGACCTCCGAAAGCGATTCTTTGGAAATTTCAAAAATCTTGTCGGCGGGAGCCCTCTCCATTACAACAATAGTACTCATGACTTTGGCCAAACTCGCAAGCGGCATAACATCTTCAGCATTTTTTTTGTAAATAAAATTATTCATATCGGCGTCATAAATGGCAAAAGATCTGGCTGCAAGTGCAAGATTTATAAATGGTTTAATACTATCTTCGTAAGCAGTAATTTCTTTTTCGGCAGCCGTACTAGCGGCAATTTCACGATTGATTGCTTGTCCATAAAAAACACTGACGATTCCGAGAATGATCAGTACGGCAATTATTTGTTTTTCTGAATCTTTTAAATTAATTTTCATTTTCAACTTTTTCTTGACCAGAGAGTTTTATCTCCAGGGTTTTCTGAATTGTCTCGAACTGCGGAAGGTCTTTGACAGACGAAACTCCGAGATATGATAGCAACTCGAGTGTAGGCTTGTAAACATACATCCTGGCATCAGATTTGTGAGTCACACGTTCGACAAGGCCGCGAACTTCTAGGTTGCGTAAAATATATCCGGAATTCACGCCACGGATAAAATTTATCTCACTTCGCGTGACTGAATCTTTGTAGAGAATTATCGAAAGTGTTTCAAGTGCGGCTTTGGAAAGATCTTTGTTCAATTCTTCTTTACGCAATTCTTCGAAAAAATGTGACATTTCTGGCGACGTCCCAAGCATAACTTTATCTCCGTGACGAACGAGCGTTACACCACGGCCCCGAAGAGATTCTTCGAGTTTCAAAATTGCTGGTGGAATTTCGGAAGGATCAACACGCATTGCCACGGCGATTTCCCATTCGGTTTGTGGTTCACCTTTCCAAAATAAAAACGCTTCGATTTTTGATTCTAGTTCCATTAAATTATTTTCTCGAGATTAATATCTTCAAAATCTCCCGATTGTTCGGCGTGCATAAATCCATTACGTACCAATTCTAACATGGCTAGAAACGATACGATAACGCCAACTTTTTTCTCTTTACCCTCACCCGGAACACTCGAAGAAATTTCTTTGAAACTTGTCTTTATGGCACGAGTTACCCGGTCCACGACATCTTTGATCGTGTCTTCCAAACTCCTAATCTTCATCACCTGGACTTCAGGCTTCTCGGGTTCTGGATCTGGAATTGCTCGGATGACGTCCTGCATATTGGCGAACATTGATTGCGCAGTGATGGCCTGATCTGGCGCAAAAACCTTTATCTCAATTTTGGTTTCAAGTCGCGGAAAAATAATTTGTTTACCAAACTTTTCCTGGATTTCGATTCCGATATCTTTGATCAGTTTATAGAGTTCAAGTCGACGTTCGAGCGCAGTAATGTCTTGTTCTTCGTCCGGAGATAGTTCCAAGTTTGGAATAAGCGAGCGAGATTTGATCAAAATCAAAGTCGCCGCCATGGAAATAAATCCGGCATAAAATTCAATGTTGCTTTTCGGCATGCTTTTCACATACGTGATGAAATCATCGGTGATGGTCGCGAGAGAAATCTCATTTATGAAAAGTTTTCTTTTTTCGATCAAACCCAAGAGAACCTCAAGAGGTCCCTCAAATTGGGCCGTTTTGACTTTATATAGAGTGTCTTCCACGAGAATATTCTAACAAATTAAGCTCTGTAATACGGGTGTTTTAAACATTGACAAAACATAGTTATTATGATAAAAATTGTCGGAAACTCTGGTCTCACCAAAAAAACCAAGTCATGGTACTTAAACCACTTTCGAAAGCTTCGTGGTATATCAAGAAGCTTGACGTGATCCAACAAAGAATGCTCGCGTTCGACCAAGAACAAACCGCCCGCGAACTCGCTTACCTCTTCAAACGAGGCATGCTGCAAAAGATGATCGACCCAGATTGTCCTCGAGCATTGCGAGAGAAATTCGCAGAAACCTTCGCTCTAGACCAACGAGGACAGCAGGCCTTCATGAAAGGACGCCTGACCGAATCCATTCGCAGACAGAAATTCGACGAGAACACATATCGTCTGTTCTGTGGCTATATGGTTACAGAGCTCTGGCTCAGTTCATATGGTAATCATGAAGCGATCGGACGCTTGATCGACAAATTCAAGCCTGCCACCTGGAGACTTCCCTTCCGTTCTGATTCTCGTGATCAGAAAACAGAAGAAGTACTGGTTGACTGAAGAACGCACATTTACCAGAAGGCCCCGCACGTCGCGGGGCCTTCGTGTTTTCATTTCTTAAAATCAAAAACCTTTCACTTTTCTGCTATCGCTTGGAAGTGAAGGGTTTTATCTTTGATGCTTTATTCTTTTTTGTGAGAGATTGAACCTCGCACATTTTTATTCCTTTTTCTTGTTAATTGAGATACTGAGTTCGTTCAGTTGTTTATCTGAAATCGGAGATGGTGACTGCATCATTGGATCTCTGCCCTCGCGAGTTTTTGGGAAAGCAAT
>CAZSFS010000043.1:0-3475 GCA_964606255.1 uncultured Candidatus Saccharibacteria bacterium
AAACGGGTTGAGTGACTAAGGACTTTAATTTGCAGTTATTTTTCTCGTGCCATTTCTGATGAAGTTCGAGTAAGGTTTTCATGTAGCAATTTTAGTATACTTTTGATAATATTCCACGCATGGGAATAAAAGATTTTTTTGTAAAAAAGATGCTAGGAAGCCAACTCAAAAAGTCGGGTCTTCCTCAAGCTCAGCAAGATAAACTCATGGAGGCCATGATGAAAAATCCGCAACTCTTTAAAAAGATTGCTGATGAAATAAAGGCTCTAGAAAAAGCCGGCAAGAATCAAATGTTTGCCAGTATGGAAGTGATGAAGAAATATCAAAACGAACTTAGAGATTTGATGATGTAGAAATGAAGAAGCCCCGCCTGGATGGACGGGGCTTCGCGTTCGACTGGCCAGTCCTATGGCATGTCGGTCTTCTTCACCAGCCTTTTACAATCGGGGCAGGTTAGAAGTCGCCGGACTCCTGCCCATGAATGGCCCTCTGGTAATTCGTTGATCTGTGCCAGTCCGCACATGAGCTTGTCTCCTGCTCGTGCGTGAACTGCCTCATCGGAAGGCGTTCCTGCTGGTTTTTTCGGTTGTGGCATGGCGTTTGATTTTAGTCTGATTCGAATATATAAAAAAATACAATAAGTATCAAGCAAACAGGCCCCGTCCATTCAGGCGGGGCCGTTGCTTCTGACCATTTTCGGTCAGTTGATGTACAGGTAGATTGCTACGACGACGATGATCACAAGCAATCCGCCGGGATAGAGCTCAAAGTCCCAGATTTTGAAGAGGGGCTTCTTCATGCGGCTTGATGGTGATGTGCTATTGTAGCCATTTCGGGCGGAACAAGTCGAACCACGAAACGGGCTCGTTGTCGTACTGACTCGTTCGTACGTTCACGTGCGGAATCGGGCCGATCGGAGAGAACACTGGTTTCGCCTTGCTCTGACCTTTTCTGCACTCGGCAAGAGTCTGGCCTTGTTCTTGGATCGTTTCCAGCGCTTTGCCAAGTGACTTCTGCGCGAGCAGCCTCTCGAAGCGTTCATTTGCGACGACGAGAGCGAGTCCGATAACGGTGGCTACAAGGATGCCGGTAATCCAACCGGAGCGGGAAGTTGATTTGTCGAGCATGGTGTTGGGGTTTCTTTGGCGATGATAGGTTTTAATTTTTATTGTGTCAACCAAAATGAAGAAGCCGGCACGTGAGTGCCGGCTTCAGTTTCCCCCAAGGCTCAGTTGATCTTAGGTGTGCGCTTTCGTGTCAACCAATGGTTTGGGACAGATATGGAAGGCTCCCGTGCCGTCTCGGTAGGGAATCCCCCAGAAGGTTTGAGACGAAAGGTTCTCTCGGCGGACCGGGATCCTGACAACGGCTACCTTGCCGGTGTCCGAAGACACCTTTTTCAGTCGGCCGTCACGGATCACGAGACGCTTTCTCTTCTTCTGAGTTGCCATGGTGGTGAAGGATTGGTTTGTTGACATGTTACTACACATTATATCTTTTGTCAAATAAAGGAAATTGGGAAAAGTGGTAAAATTTGTTTTAATTAGGCATTCGTGGGAATTAAAAAAGATTTTGGAAATATAAATATGGAACTTCTTGACGTTTTAGACGAAAATGGAAATCTGACTGGTGAGAAAATGGAGCGTGGCAAGGTCCATGAGCTAGGTATTTGGCATCGATGCGTTCATATTTGGATTATAAATTCTAAGGGCGAACTTCTGTTACAAAAATGCGCTAAAAAACCACAAAAGAATTTAGGGGGCCTTTGGGACGTATCGGCGGCGGGTCATGTAGAAGCGGGGGAAACTGTCGAAGAAGCAGCTTTGAAAGAGTTGCGAGAAGAACTAGGACTTGAGATTCCTTTTGAAGAATTTATTTTACTGAAGGAGTTAAAAATTTCTGTATCTATGGGTGACAGGGGTTTTAAAAATCATTTTGACGTTGTGTTTCTCATAAAGAAAGATCTGGATACAACAAAGCTTAATCTTCAAGAGGAAGAAGTAGAAAAAGTAGAATTCGTTCATTGGCGAAAGGTAAGAGAAAGATTTTTAAATAATGATCCAACTCTTGCAATTCGTAATCAGGAATTCGAAATACTTTTTGAATATCTAGAAAACAATTCATTGTGAAAACTTATAAAAATTTTTCTATTGAAAGTGAAGTTTGGCGGTGGCCGGGAATTGGTGGTTGGCATTTTGTGTATGTCGACAGGAAATTGAATTCTCTAATTCGCGCGAATGGGCGAATATACGGATCTGGATTTATAAAAATAGAGGCAAGAGTCGGACAGACTTCGTGGCAAACCGCACTTTTTCCTTACAAGAAAGAAGATTGTTTTCTCATTTCAATAAAAAATAACGTTCGCAAGAAAGAAGGCGTTCAGGCGGGAGACGTCGTCACGGTAAAGTTCAAGCTTTTGTAAAAAATGTTTCGCCAGTGTTAGACTAAAGATATTTAATAGATAATAAAATTTTATGAAAAAAGGAAATTATGTTGATGGATATGTTCTGGTTGTTCCAAAGAAAAATTTAGATGCCTATAAAAAGATGGCCAGCGATGCTGGTAAGGTTTGGATGAAGTATGGAGCTCTTGATTACAAGGAATGTGTGATTGATGATGCGAAGCCGGCGCATGTGACACTTCCGTTTGGGAAAATGGTGAGTGCGAAATCAAACGAGTTGGTCATTTTTTCTTATATACTCTACAAATCTCGCGCGCATCGAGATACGGTAAACAAAAAAGTGATGAGTGATCCGATCATGAATCCCGAAAAGTGGAAAGGCAAGCCGATGCCTTTTGATATGAAGCGAATGGCTTTTGCAGGATTTAACATTATTGCTAATTACTAAAAATATGAGTAACAGAATTGTACACTTTGAAATTCATGCCGATGATTTAGCTCGCGCACGTGATTTTTATACGAAAGTTTTCGGTTGGGAATTTCAGGAGTGGAACCCGCCTACGCCAGAGGCTACGGACGGGCAAGCGGTAGAGAAAAAAGAATATTGGATGATCATGACCGCGCCCAAGGACTCGAAAGAGCTTGGGATAAATGGTGGGATGTTAAAGCGTCCAGAAGGTTGCAAGTCTGTCGAGCCTGGTCAAGCGGTGACAGGGTTTGCTTGTACTGTTGTGGTAGAGAATTATGATGAAACGGCAAAAAAGATTTTGGAAAATGGTGGAATAGAGGCAATGCCGAAATTTGATTTGGCGGGAATGGCTTGGCAAGGATATTTCCTCGATACCGAGAAAAACATTTTTGGAATTCATGAAGTAAGAGGGGAAATGAAATAAATTGTTTTTAACCCAAAATCCTGTTATACGAGCCTCGCGTATTCTCGCTCACTCGTATATTTCTCTCGCTCGCATGTTATGCAAGGACGGTCCTTGCATACATGCTCGCTCCGAAATATAATTCACCAATGCAAATCGGAATTGTCGGACTTCCAAATGTGGGAAAATCCACTCTATTTAA
>CAZSFS010000044.1:0-3210 GCA_964606255.1 uncultured Candidatus Saccharibacteria bacterium
GAAAACAAGATCAAGGGCTACAAAAATTTCGCCAATAAAGTTTGGAACGTTACCCGATTTATTTTACAAAATGCTGACAAACCAAACATGAACGCAACTCTCGTCGAAGCCGATCAAAAACTTATCGCTGAAATGAAGGACGTGGTCAAAGATGTAACACTTGATCTTGAAAATATGCGACTACATCTCGCTAGTGAAAAAATTTATAGTTACGTTTGGCACACACTCGCTGACAAAATCCTAGAAGAAAGTAAATCGATTCTCTCAGAAAATAGCGAAGCAACCGAGTCTCGTAAACGCACTCTTCACGAAATACTTCAAACGACACTAAAAATCCTCCACCCTTTCATGCCATTTTTAACCGAAGAAATTTGGCAACTTATCCACGACAAAAACAACAAAAAATTGCTTATAATTGAATCGTGGCCGGCTTAAGTTTAAAAGTTGGTATCATTTCTCTCTTGGGTGGACTTGTTCCGGCCTTTTTGTGGTTGTGGTTTTGGCTAAAAGAAGACGAAAAGCGACCCGAGCCCAGAGGACTACTGCTTCTGACATTTATAATTGGAATGATCTCGGTTTTTGTGGTGCTTCCAATCGAAAGATTCTTTGGTGGATTCTTGACCAACGATAAAATGCTCACGATTATTTGGGTCGTGATTGAAGAAGTTGTAAAATTCATCGGTATTTATTTCATTGCACTCAAAAGTCGCGACGCCGACGAACCAGTAGATTTCGCAATTTACATGATGACCGGCGCACTTGGGTTTGCTGCGCTCGAAAATGCATTATTTTTAATAGACCCAGTAAGTCTTGGTAACACCACAGTTAGTTTACTCACCGGAAACTTCCGATTCTTGGGGGCTATGCTTTTACACTCGGTTGCTTCAGGAATTGTTGGTATCGGTATGGGACTCGCTTTCTATCGCGGCAAGTTTATAAAAACGAGTTTCGTAGTTATTGGACTTTTGAGCGCAATCACCTTGCACTCAATATTTAATTTTCTTATAATTAGTAGCGATAAAGGATTGTTCAGCGTATTCAGTCTTTTGTGGGGAGTCGCAATTATTGTACTTCTCCTATTTGAGCAGTTAAGAAGAATGTAATATGTTTAAAAAAAGATCATTTTTTCAAAAACTAACTGGTGGCCTATCTCTTCGTGACAACGATGAAGATATTTTTTCTACGGACGAAGAACTTCCTCGAAGCAAGAAGTCCCCTTTTTCTGAGGAAGACGAAACTGACATAAAAGAATGGTCAGAACCAGAAGAAGAACCAAGCGAACTTTCTGTTGATGTCTATCAAACAGGAGATGAAATAGTTGTAAAGGCTTTTGCTGCTGGAGTCAGACCCGAAGACTTAGACATCGACATTGCCCGCGATATGGTCACAATTAGTGGCCACAGGAAAGAAGGTGCCATGGCCGAAACTGGTGATTATTTAACTCAGGAACTATTCTGGGGATCATTTACGCGAAGTATCATGCTTCCAGAAGAAATCGATCCAGAACAAACTATCGCTACAGAAAAAAATGGTCTCATTATCATCCGTTTACCAAAACTTGATAAAAAACGCCGAACGAAAGTAAGAGTTAAATCGAGATAAAAAATGGAAGATCAAGAGCTAAGAAAAATGGTTCTAGAGACCCATCAAATGGTCTCGAAACTTTATAAGTTCGAAAAAAACCGTCGATTCTGGCGAGCCTTGAAATTCATATTGATTATTGTTATTATCGTTGGGGCATATTTCGCAATATTGCCAGTATTTAATAGGGTTTTGGAGACTTACAACAGCTTCTCTAACGGAGTTAACGACTTACAGAAATTGGAACTTCCGTGGTAAGTATTAAAAATTCATAATTTTACCAACGCTCAGGTAGCTCAGTTGGTAGAGCATTCCCCTGAAGAGGGAAGGGTCACCAGTTCGAACCTGGTCCTGAGCACAAATACAAAAGAACCTCGTTTGAGGTTCTTTTGTATTTGTGTAAAAGAGAAGCAAGTAAATAATGAAATATTCTGTGGTCATAAATAATTTTCTTCGAAAATTTTCGCGACCCCGCCTCGTCTGTCGCAAAGCAACATGACTCCAGCCGATACAAAAACACAAAAACTGCGAGCGGTCGCAGTTTTTGTGTTTTTGTGTCCCCGGCTGGAATCGAACCGACAATTACTCCTTAGGACGGAGTCGTTATATCCATTTAACTACGGGGACCTGCCGAAAATCTTAGCAGAAAACTAAAAAACGCCCTAGGGCGTTTTTTAGTTGACTACATTCCGAGAAATTTCTTGATCTTCGGCTCATTGAACCCGATTACGAGATCCTCCCCGATATAAATTACAGGCACTCCCATTTGGCCAGACTTTTCAATCATCTCAGCGCGTTTATCTTGATCTTCGGCAACATTAAATTCTGTATAAGTAACATTATTCGCTTTGAAAAACTCTTTGGCCATCTGACAAAAATGACATGTCGGTGTCGTGTAGATTGAAACTGGTTTCATTTCGATAAAAATTAATTACTAATGTCGTAACATTTTAGCATACTTTTTGTTTTGTAAAAATTTTCCTTATTCCGTAGACTTTTTACCAAACCAGCCAGACTTTTCCCCAGGTGGAGTGGTCGTAGAAGACTCTTCTTTGTTTACAATCACAATAACCTGTTCCCCATCTTTGACCACATTAAACTTTTCGCGAAGTGCTTTTTCCTGACCATAAGGAGTATTGGCGTTTTCAAGTTCGGTCGTGAGACGATGTTTTTGATCTTCGAGATTTTCTAGCTCGCTCTTAGCTTTATTCATTTTTTCATCAGCTATACGACTTTTATTAAAAGCCCCCACGGCACTATAGATAAAAATGAAGCCCAAAACGACAAGAACCACATAAGCGAGTGGTGACTGCATAAGCTTCGTTATAAACTTTTTACTAGAAATCTGACCCATATGGATAAATTATACCCCGACACCTAATTTTTTATAGCTTTTTATTCTGTTGTGTGGATATTGAGGGGGTTAGCTCCATTGTAAATTCCTGAGTTTTAAAAAACCCACTTGAAAAAGCAGAATGATAAAAAATTAGGTGTAGGGGTATACATCTTGAAATTTTGTGATAGAATATCCCACATTATGATGTTTAATCCGAAAAATAAGAAAACTTTCAAACGTGCTTGGGCCATCATGGCTTGCATTATTATTGTCTCGATGATTCTCCTCTACGC
>CAZSFS010000045.1:0-2820 GCA_964606255.1 uncultured Candidatus Saccharibacteria bacterium
AACCTCCTGTTTTACCCTAAACCATGTTTTTAAGAAATTTAAAACTACCATCAGTAAATTTTCCAAGGCCATAAAACAGGCTAGCTAAAGGGCGGTTCCAGAAACCCATGAATACAATAGTTTTCGCAGTGATCGGACTTGTTGTTGGTGCTGGGGTCGGATATTACCTTCGAATGGTGATAGCTCTGGCCAAGCAAGGCTCGATGGAGCTCGACATTAAAAGTCAGATGCTCGCAGCCAAAGAAGAGGCCCAAAAAGTTTTGGCCGAAGCTGGTAAAAAAGCAGAAGAAAGGTTGAAAGAAGTAGAAGTAGAAGAAAAAAGACGACTAGAAGATGTAAAAAAAGCCGAAGAGCGTGTAATTAAAAAAGAAGACACTCTTGAAAGCAAAGACCGTGAACTTCAGAAACACACCGAAGAGCTAAACAAAAAAACCGAAGAAATAAACAATACCAAGCTTGAAATCGAAGAAAAAAAACTAAGTTTGGAAGTTGAACTAGAAAAGATTTCAGGACTTACTCGCGAAGAAGCACGCGAGCAACTTTTCCGTGAAATCGAAACTCGATCCGAAGAAGATACTTTGGTTCGCATGCAAAAACTTGAAAATACAGCCAAAGAAAAACTCGATCTTCGTGCTCGAGAAATCCTCGCCTCATCAATTCAGCGTTTGGCCAACGACGGCGTTGGAGAACTGATGGCCACAACGGTTGCGATCCCAAATGATGAGATCAAGGGTAAAATTATCGGAAAAGAAGGACGAAATATTCGTGCCTTTGAAAACGCTGCCGGGGTTGAGGTTATCGTTGACGATACTCCGGGCGTTATTACTATTTCATCTTTTGATCCGGTGCGTCGCCAGGTTGCGCGTATTGCCCTTGAGAACCTGATTTTAGATGGTCGTATTCAGCCAGCAAAGATCGAAGAAATGGTTGAAAAGGCCAAAGAAGATATAAATAAAATCATTAAACAAAAGGGCGAAGAAGCAGTTTACGAATGTGGAATATTTAATCTGGATCCACGCGTTATCGCAATTCTCGGCCGCCTACATTTCCGTACAAGCTATGGACAAAACGTCCTGGCTCACTCGGTTGAAATGGCACACATCGGCGGAATTATCGCGACTGAACTCGGCGCCGATGTAGCCATAACAAAAGCCGGATGTTTGGTCCACGATATCGGCAAGGCCCTCACCCACGAAGTTCAGGGTACTCACGTTGAAATCGGCATGAGAATTCTTCAGAAATTCGGTACAGACGTTCGAATCATTACTGCTATGAAGTCTCACCACGAAGAATTCCCTTATGAATCTGTCGAGGCCCACATTGTTCAAACAGCCGACGCCATTTCTGGTGGACGACCAGGCGCTAGATCTGACACAGCAGAAAACTACCTAAAACGCCTCACAGAACTCGAAACCCTAATCAATTCCTTCGATGGCGTCGAAAAATCTTACGCTATTGCAGCTGGTCGCGAGGTGCGAGTCTTTGTAAATCCTGAAAAAACAACAGATTTACGCGCGGCTGAACTTTCTCGTGATATTGCCAAATCGATTGAACAAGAACTTCAGTATCCAGGAGAAATCAAAGTCATTGTAATTCGAGAATCGAGAACTATTTCTTTTGCCAGGTAAAAGGACCCCCCGTAAAACATTCCTAAAAATGTAGAAAAAGCTCCGTCCGACGGGGCTTTTTCTAATCCTGCGTAACCGCTTCGCTTCTATACTCGGATTCTCAAAAGCCCCGCCGGACTTCGCTTTGCTTGCTTGCGTGAAAAAACCCTTGAGTTATAATGTTTATTAGACAAAATCTTAATCGGGAGGGTTATTATTAATAATCTAAAAACGATATGAATAAAGCTGCATTGGTAGAACACGTCCACGGAATGCTTGGTGGAACCAAAACTCAAGCAGAGCAGGTCGTCGATGGAATCTTTGATGCCATCACCAACGAAATGAAGAAAGGTGGCGAAGTTTCGGTCTCAGGATTCGGAATCTTCTCAGCCAAAATGAGAAAGGCTCGCACCGCGAGAAATCCTCGAACTGGTGAATCTGTTGCGGTTCCTGCACAGAAAGTACCAAAGTTTAGAGCCTCAAAAGCTCTAAAAGACGCGATGAAGTAAAATTGAATTTATAGAATCTATAAAACACAAAAGCCCTGCGAGGGGCTTTTGTGTTATTAAAACGAATCACCCCGATTTTGTCGGGGTGTCGCCTTGAGATGGTGGTCGGAAGCCCGTGACCGGCTTGTGGTCGGTGCGAGTGTCGTCAAGTATTAGGTTCTCCATCTTGCGATTAAGGAACCTGTAAATCTTGATCAACTCTTCCTTTGTAAGACCGGTCTTCTTTGATACGGCCGGGATGCTCTTCATGAAAGCGGTCAAGGACTGCACGTGTCCCCTGTCCGCCAACCAGAAGGTCACCAACTTGACGATACTTTTGTTGAGTTCGGTTTCTTCGGGTTTGTCCATGTGTCCTCGGGTTTGTTTTTACATTACGCGGGGAAAAGTTTTTGTCAAACCTGTAGACGGAGAAACAAAATCGTGTATAATAGCGAAATCGCGGGATTAGTTTATCGGTAAAACAACAGTTTTCCAAACTGTGGTGAGGAGTTCGACTCTCCTATCCCGCACCGCTTAAAAGCGAAAAATCTGGATGCGGTGTACGGATAACTTGTCTGTGTGGGGACAATAGATTTTTAAAAACATTTGGTTTATAGAGTCGGGGCGTGGTGTAACGGCTAACATGTCTGTTTTGGGAACAGATGACTCCGGGTTCGAATCCCGGCGCCCCGACTCTCTAAAGCAAGTAAAATCTATTGTCCGGA
>CAZSFS010000046.1:0-2754 GCA_964606255.1 uncultured Candidatus Saccharibacteria bacterium
CCTGAATCTTCCCAAAGCTTATAGATTCGAGATTCGGTATTTTGGGGATCGTATGGTTTTAGGAATTTTTCCGGAATATCCGGGAACTCCTTTTTTTCGTCTTGCATTTCAAGATTTTAACATAAAAATTGGGTTTTTGAAGGGTTTGCCCCCACACCTATATTTTTATCGCAAACGAAGTTCGCATTGCTTTTAGCTATAAAAATATAGGTGTAGGGGTTTGACATTGCTCCTACAACTGGGCTATGTTTATGTCGAACCAACAACACAACCCATGACTACCCAGGAGATAATTCAAAAACTGCTGGTTCAGTCAGCAGTTTCGCACGTTTACAAGTTCGGCGGCCAGACCCTTGGTCCAACCGAAAGTCTCGATGTGTTTCAGTCGATGATTGGACACATTGCATCTACAGGCCTACCGGCTGGTGTGGTTTACTCTGCTCCAGAGGGAGACACACGCAAACTCATGGAGATGACGGAACTGTTCCGTCGCGGTCATCACGATGAATCTCGACAGTCCTTCGACCAATTCATTGATAGCATGGTCCAAGCGGGGAAACGGATGTATCGACAACTCGAAACCATCATTCCCACATCTCGTCTAGAAGAGTATCGGAATTGGGGCTTGCGTTTCGAATCCCAACAAATACCAAGCTGGATATCGTCGCTAAAGCTTCAATTCGATGGTTTGGCTGATGTAAAGCTCAATCCAAAACGAGTCGAAGCTGTTGTGCTTTCGATGGGCGAACGAAGCCTTGCTGAGTTCGTCATCGAGCCAATGTGCGACATTCTGAGGACTTTCAAAGGATTCAATTTCCAGGTCTTGGACCCGCTCCTTAACGTTGTTGCCAAGAAAGACCAGGCTGGCTTCATGGACTTGATGCCGGATGTCGAATTGAGCGCGAACAGACTTCGAGAGGTGATTTCCTTCCGTAGACGAGGGAGAAAAATCCACCAGCCCTCGCCGGTATTCTTCATGCCGGGCTTCTATATGGCGATCGAGCCCGGAAGTTTTGGAATCGGCACCATGCCTTTTAACGGCTCAGACATCTCGGCATACATCTTGAGTCTGGCGCTTGGGGTCGAACCCGTGTACATCAAGCGAATCGTCGGTGCCTTGCCCGAATCAACAATGCGCCTGATAGAGATCCAAAGGGGTCGAACCACGCCTGGAACCAAACCAAGCGAATTGGTTGCCGATTTTGTTCTCCAAAGACTCATCGAGGAGGGCAAACCGTTGCACATCTACGACACGGCGACGAATGAACGTCGTGTTATCCCGACCAGAACACCGGTTGTCTCTGGTTAGGGAAGAACATTACCGAGAAGCCCCGGATCGCAAGGTCCGGGGCTTCGATAATTTTTATAAACTTAAATTTGAATCGGCCTTCAGTGTTTGTGGATCAGGAAGGGTCATTCCAGAATTTATTTGAAATATTCCGACAATTCCTATCATGACAGAGTTGTCGGTTGAGAGATGTGAATCCGGAACAAAAAGATTCACACCAAAATTATTTTCCTCCAACATTTTTTTCATTTCACTTTTTATATGAGTGTTGGCTGAGACACCGCCGCCGATGATAAGATTTTTTATTCCAAATTCTTCGATAGCTTTTTTAGTTTTTGCGACCAGAACTTCTGTCACCGCTTCTTCGAATTCTCGCGCGACGTCAGATTTGGTTTGTTCGTCAATTTCTCCCAACTTTTTTACCAAAGTCAAAACAGAAGTTTTGATTCCAGAAAAAGAAAAATCATAATCATCCGTTCCAATCATTGGACGGGGAAGTTTGACATCGTCTCGTTTTTGACCAAGCCTGGCGAGTTTTGAAACTTCAGGTCCGCCAGGATACGGAATTCCTAAAAGCCGCGCAGTTTTATCGAACGCTTCGCCGACGGCATCATCACGGGTTGCACCAATCTTTCGATATTTTCTCCAGTCTTCTATAAGCACGAGTTCTGTGTGTCCGCCAGAGATGAGAAGCGCCAGAGCGGGGAATTCAAAATGAGATAAATCAATTTCTTGATCTTCGGTTTTCTTCGAATCGATTAGGACTGACAAGACGTGTCCTTCCATGTGATTGATCGGTACGAGTGGAGTGTTCCAAATTTTGTTTAGCGCTTTGGCAAAGTTTATGCCAACCCAAAGCGCCGGCTCGAGTCCAGGGCCAGTTGTCACCGCGATGTAATCTATTTCAGGTTTACTAAATTTCTCGAATATTGGGATCAAATCTTCGGCGAGACCTCGTTCGTGAGAAAGCATTTCTTGTAAAATATTTTTTTGGTTTTCTGACAAAGGGGAAGAATTTTCTTTCAAAAGATTTGCCGACTTTAAGTTTTCCAAAAGTATTGGCGGTAAATTCTTTGCATGTTCACGTTTGGCAAGATTTGGATATACTCCGCCGAATTCCTTGTGAAGTTCTATTTGGGACCGCAAGACGTTCGACAGGATTTTGATTTTTGGCGCGTCCTTAGAGCCAGAGACCTCCAAAATGGAAATCGCTGTTTCGTCACAGGATGTTTCGATGGATAAAATTTTCATAAGATTGTTTTGTACAATACAGGACTCTTGACCTACCGTCGCGGGTACTTTTCCACCTCGCTTTGCTCGTACGGAAAAGTCTTTCTCGTCCTGACTCAGGCCAAGCAGTTGGCCTGCTTATCGCGCATTCGTTACACTCGTGCGCGATACAGGACTCGAACCTGTGGCCTACCCCACGTCAAGGGGTCGCTCTACCAACTGAGCTAACCGCGCAA
>CAZSFS010000047.1:0-2600 GCA_964606255.1 uncultured Candidatus Saccharibacteria bacterium
GTATCAAAAGCTAGTGGCGGAACAGGAACATGAAAACGAGCGTGTATCTCATTTCCATACAATGTAATTTCTTCGGGCATGAGAGGTTTCCATTCCTCGCCATCGATTATGACCTTTTTATATACTTTTCCGTAATATTCTCCGAGTCTTCGAGAACTATAGTTTCTAAGATGATATCCATCGAAATAATCGAGCATGTATTTTGGTCCCACCAAAATAATTTTATCAGGGTTATTTTTAGCAGCATTGTATTGACCAATAGCTACACGAGGTGTTGCAAAATTAAATCGAGTCCAGGAATTCATTTGATCTGTAAACAAGGGTACAGATTCATATTGTCCCGTTAAGGCTTGAATATCGTTTTCGTAATCTTGTTGCCACTCAACAAGGTATTGTTCGTATTGTTCTGGTGTTGCATTGTAGATCTCATCAGTTTCTCCGTGAATGACGGTAACTGCCGGGACAATTAATGTTTTATTGTTGTACAAAAGAGATAGAAATTTTGCAGAGGCAATATCAGTAAGAGCTTGGTTGTATGTATCCGTACCCTTTTTAATTTCGGCATACGATGCTCCATTCTGAGAGCGCACTGTTACGATTGAAGAATAATTTAAAATACCTGCAGACAATGTTGTAACGGTATTTGCCAGAGCACTGGACATTGTTTCTGTGCCAAATGTTCCACCGGTTACAGTTTCTACCAGTGGTGCAAAAGACGATCCAGTATAGTCGAGCATTTTATTCGAAAATGGTTGTGTTGTAGTAAGAGCACCAAAAGAATTAAAGCCATTGGCCAGACTTTGTCCCGTGGAGATTATTTGATTATTGGATGAGAAATTAGAATTACTCGAAGGAGTTACCGAAATAATATTTGATGGAATACTTGTGACGTTTCCAGTGTATACGGAAGAAACTTTGAAATCATAACTCGTATCGTTTTCCAAATCGTCGACGTAGATACCTTTTGTTGTTGAGGTGTCGTGTTCAAAAATAATCCAATCATTTTCAGAGCTTTGTTTGTATTCGACAAGATGATCAACTGTATCGAGAGATCCAACCCATTGCAAAAGAACACCACCGTCTCTAGGGGATCCTGTGAGGAAAATAGGGGGATCATTTTCTGCTAAAACAGTATTGTTTGTCCCCAGAAAAAGAAAAACTATAAAAGCCAGAATTATTTTTTTCATGATGCGATTATAACAGATTAAATAACCATTTGTCAATAGTCAAAAAAGACTGTTATTACCTTAAATTTTAACACAATTCTTTCTCTAAATACGTATATTTTGTTAGAATAACTAATGACGGTTTCATATGTATCACTCATTTTCTAGAATAAATATATTGGGAAGGCTTTTTGTCGTTGTTTTTTCGATTCTCTTTGTTTTTTCTGGTCAAAGAGATGCTATCTTTTTGATCGCCGCCGCTCCTTCTGTTTCGACCGGTTCAGCTTCTTCTATTACAAAAACGACTGCTAATTTGAATGGAAGTATATCGAGTAATGGCGGTGAAGAAATAACTGGAGTAGGTTTTGAATATGGACTGACGACTAGTTATGGGTCGTCGGTTGTGGCAACGACTTCGTATGGGTATGTTTCAAAGTTTGGAACCGCCGGGTCCGGTGCTGGTCAATTTAATGGTCCGCAAGGTGTTGCGATTGATTCTTTGGGAAATCTGTATGTTACGGATGTTACTAATAACCGTGTTCAGAAATTTAACTCCTCAGGAGTTTATCAAATGGAATTTGGAACATCAGGTAGCGGGAACGGTCAATTTAATACCCCCGCGGGTATTGTTATTGACTCAAGTGATAACATTTACGTTGCTGATTTCGATAATAATCGTATTCAAAAATTTGATTTGTCAGGAAACTTTATTTCTCAAATTGGAACGACAAGCACTGGTTTCACAGATGATTCTGAGGGTGAATTTTATCGTCCATCCGATCTAACTGTTGATTCGAGTAATAATCTATATGTTCTTGATAGTTATCATGAGCGTGTTCAAAAATTTGACTCATTAGGAAACTTTTTATTTATGTTTGGTTGGGGTGTCGATACCGGAGCGAGTGCTTTCGAAATTTGTATTTCTGGATGCCAAGTCGGGAGTATCGGACTTGGTGATGGACAGTTTGATCATCCTCATGGTATTGCAATCGATTCGCTAGGGAATATTTATGTCGCAGACACTAATGGAGATTTAGCAGATGCTAATGGTCATAGAATTCAAAAATTTGATTCATCTGGAAACTTTGTAGCAAAAACCGGCTCGTTTGGAGCGGGAAGTGGATCTTTTAGTAGGCCATTCGATATTGTTATCGATGATTATGATAATCTTTTTGTTTCTGATTATGGCAATAATCGTATTCAACAGCTTGATTCGTCACTAGCATATGTCGCCCAGTTTGGCTCTTTTGGTTCGGGTAATGGTAATTTAAGCTCTCCCTTGAGAATAGCAATCGATTCTTCTGGAAATATTTATGTTACCGAACTTGGAAATAATCGCGTCCAGAAATTTGGCCTTTCTTTGTCTCCGACATCTGTGTCCGGCCTTACTTGTGGCACAACATATCATTTTCGCGCGTATGCCGAAAATGCGGA
>CAZSFS010000048.1:0-2528 GCA_964606255.1 uncultured Candidatus Saccharibacteria bacterium
TCACAAAATTACTTCGTAATTTTGGACTTTTTGCAACGCAAAAAGGAATCGAAAGACGGAGGCGGTATACAAGACGAGTGAAGCGAGTGCTTGTCGCCGAGTCCGGGGAGGAAGTTCTTGTGAGCGTAGCGAATTAGAAACTTGACCCCGATTCCCCGCAGACTCACAAATAAAATTTAGATAATTCTTGCCCTACCCCATCATCCAAAAGTTCTTTCTCTATCATCCACGCATCCGAAAAAGCGTGCGACAAATAACTTTCTCCGCTATCGCCTATAATCAGAACCATCGTTTTGTTTTTGGAATCCTCTGGGCTTTTCTGGATGAATTTCATTGCGTAATAAAGTACCATGCCACTTGAGTCTCCAAACAATAATCCCTTTTTGTGCGAAAAAAATCTAATGGTATTGAAGGCTTCTCTGTCAGAAACATAATCATGTAAATCAAAAACACCATGGTCTATATTTTTCGGCAAAATGGCTCCCGCCGGATATCCTGGGCCTGATATAAAATATCCATGACCGTGTGGTGAAAAATGGCTCGAACCTTGCGGTTCTAGAGCAATCACTTTTGCGTGGCCGTGATCTTTTAGATATTTGCCTGTTCCAGAAAGAGAGCTTCCTGTGCCGATCGTTCCGATCAAGTAATCAACGTCGGGTGTTTGGCCTAGGATTTCTTTTCCTAAACTATTATAAAAACCCAATGGATTTTCAGGATTGTCATACTGATCTAGATTGATGCCGTCATTTTCTTTGGCCAACTGCCTTGCGGTATTTCGACGAACATCTACTAAGTGTCCTCCCTTTTCATCCTGCTCATCTGTACAAAAATGTAATTTGCCGCCATATGCCAAGATAGAATTCAATTTATCGGCAGGAGCGTGCCTATCTACCACGGCCACAAACTGATAGCCTTTCTGTGCACAGAGCATCGCCAGAGCCTTGGCTGTATTGCCAGATGACGACTCATACAAGCTCATACCTTTTTTCAATTTTCCAGATTTTTCTGCTGCTTCTATCAAGGCCTTGGCCGTACGATCTTTGAAACTTCCGGCTGGATTAAAATACTCTAGCTTGAGATAAACTTTCCAGTCTGTTCGTACGGTTTTTACTTCAAGCATCGGGGTATTTCCGATGAGATCAGCAAGGTTTTCTTTTATGTTATTCATGATGCAATTATATTAAACCTTCTTCAAAACCAAACACATAAATAACGGAATTTCTTTCCTGGCCGTATCTTCCATCTTCGCATGCACTCCGACGCTTTTTCTGTGTGAAATCCATTCTTCAATTTTCACGATACCGAACCCAGCTTTTCCAAAAGCCTTTGAATACACCTGAAGCGGACGATGATAGCTCACGGTCATTTCTTTGCCTGAAGTTTTACCTGGCGTCATATCAATAGTCATTTCCATTTCGGTCATATAAGCATCGACTCGACGGTATTGGATATTTTTCTCTTTGTCGATTCCCCACTCGGAATTTTTGGCAATTCTAAAAGTTGGATGATTGAGAACAATCACGACTTTGCCTTCTGGAGCGAGAAGCCGATCGAGATTTTTCACTACCGCGCTCAGATTTTTCATATTCTGAAGCGCCAGAATAATCGTAATGACGTCAAATTTTTCTCCTGGCAGGATTTTTTCATTTTCGGCATTACCGACGAGAAATTTAGCTTTTGGGATTTTCTTTTTAGCTATTTCGATAAGCTCCTTTCCCAAATCGACGCCGGTAACATTTTTGGAAAGTTCGGCAAATTTTTTGATGAAAAATCCCTGTCCACAGCCAAGCTCGAGAATCGATTCTCCTGGTTTCAAATTAACGACACGCAGAAGATTTGGTGCTACGACTTGTTCGTGGTGCGTATTATCACCTTTTAGATGCTCATCATACCAGCTAGCGACCTTACCCCAGGAAGTATCTTTTTTCATACAGGAATTCTATCACAATAAAATCCCGTTTTGGCGGGACTTTATTGGACTCTAAATTTTAATAAAGTTTTGGTTCCTTTGGATAAGGCGGATAAATTTCAGGATCGATGGTTCGCTCGAAACATTTCTTGCCAATTTCATGATCCCAAGATTCATTCATGCCACCGCCTGGATAAGGATATGAGGACACAGCCACATCTTCGCTAAATCCACCGCCAAACATTGGTCGAACCCCTCCATAACCCTCCTGCCAACCTTTTGGCATTGTCGCAGTGAACGTCGCACAGAGTTCAAATTTCATGTCGCCCGTTTTCTTGTATTCGTAAGCGAGACCTTTTTCGAATTCTGGATCAACCGGCATCATAAATCCTGAAAGTGGATTTGAAAGTTCTTTGAGTTCTGTCGGAAGTTTTTCTTTCTGTTGCCAGAAGTTTATAACCTGCCACTGAATAGACTGAAGATCCTGAATACGTCGTTCATCGAGTCGCCAAGCACGTTGTTCATTTGGCGTGCCAATAACAGTGAAGCTCCAAATGATGAGGACGAGAACGAGGGCAGAAGATTTTACAACCGAAGCCACGCCAATCGAAACACCCCA
>CAZSFS010000049.1:0-2518 GCA_964606255.1 uncultured Candidatus Saccharibacteria bacterium
ACTGATGGTAGTTTTAAATTTCTTAAAAACATGGTTTAGGGTAAAACAGGAGGTTAGGGACGATTTGATAACTAAATTATTAAATTCGGTATCTTTAATATATCATCAAAAAATCGCTCTGGCTAGCTTTTGGAAAAATTATATTTTCTTCCAAACCATCTCAAAAATCTCTTTTATCATTTTGACGACTGCGAGACTTTCTATGATTATCGACTGTTGGGAATCGAAAATTACGATGCGCGCGAATAGATCATTGGCTTCTATAGAAACGTCAGAAGAATATTCAGTAATTCCAACGCTTTTGAACATTTGATCAACAGATTTATCGGTCTTGCGAAATTCTTCCAAGGTTGGGTGTTCCGGTGCAATGCCTCGAAGTTTCATGTTGTTTTTCTTCATCATTTCTCGCCAATCGTGAGAGGTCTTGAAAAGATTTTTACTGACCTTGTCACCTTTGGCAAAAAATCCAACCGTTTCAGAATTTCTTAATTCGTCTTGTCGATAAAACAAGGCGTCTTTGATACCTGATTCGCCCTCGAAATAAATTGTTGAAACTTTTGCTTCTTTTTTATAACGAGCTTTGAGTTGGGGCAGGGCGGCGTACGCATTTTTGAAATTTTCCATTCGTGTTTTAAAGAAAATGTCTGGGTCGACAGCTGAATAAACGGCCTTTCTAGCGTGCGGAACTTTCAAAACGAGCTCTTTCTTGCGAAGTTCTTCTAAAATTATGTAAGTTGTTGGGCGTTTTAGTTTTGCGTGACCGGCAATCTCGCTTACATGTGCTTTTCCAAGACTTAGCAGGGAAAGATAAACCGAAGATTCTTTTTCAGTCAAACCTAAGTATTCTAGTGCCTTTTCTTCGTTCATAAATACAAACCTATCAAAATTTTCTATTTCTGTCAATAAAGCTGACAACTCTAGCGCTTTTCCTGTAAAGCCTTATATATAAGGATATGTAAGGTATTTCATAAATATTAAAGATGACAAGATTTTATTTCATCAGCATAATACTACTAGAAACCTTGAAAATAAAAACAAATGAAAGCCACCGCCATTGACCTCTGGTATCGCAGAATCATCCTAGACGAAGCGAACCCTGGGTTTATGGACGAGCTTTCTCAAGCTTTGATCCATGAACCACCGACAACCCTGTCTTGGGTTGGAGAACGGACTTGTAATCTGCAGTGTGGACACTGTATTTTTCAGGCTGAACACAGCTCACAGAAGACATCTCATGCTGCCGAGATTGAACTCATCGTTCCAAATATCGCTTCGCAGTACGGGGCTGGAAGTTTCGTCCATGAAGGACGGATACTTTCGAATTGGCATGTGCCGGTATTACAGCGAGTTCGTGAAGTGAATTCTGCTTTGCAAGTCGGTCTTATCGACAACGGCACATATCTGCGGGTTTCCGAACTCCGAGACTCGGGATTTAAGCTCGACTGGCTCGACATCTCTGTTGATGGGACAGAAAGGGTGCACAATCTCCAGCGTGCGAATGGTAAGTCGTATGCGCAAGCCCTCCAAGGCTTACGTGAGGCTCCGAAGTACGCGAAGAAAGTGACATCACTCTTCACTGCGACGAAGAACAACCATCACAACGTACTCGAAAGTATCAAAATGCTTTTCGAGAACACCGATCAGCTGGATGAGGTCTATGTGATTCCGATATCACCAACTCGGCCAGACTTGAAGCTTATCGAATGTGACGAACGAGAGTTTAGCGAAGTTTGGTCACAGGTAACGAAAGCTCAAGAACTTTATCCGGGAAAAGTTTTCTTCCGGATGTATCGGATCGCCGACTTCGAAAAGTTCGCACGTGTCATCGGACAGGAGAAATTCCATGATGCATTCTTGGAACCCTCGAATGTCAGGGTGGGGGTCGCGAGAGTTGATCTGAAAGTCGATGATGTGCCAGTTAGTTATTTCCCGCTTAGCATTGGGATAAACGAAACGACTGTCATTGACGCTGATGGTTACTATCGTGCACCCTATAGCATTGGATTTACTCTTGTTGAACACGCGAACGGAGTGAGCGCCACAGGTGAAGACCTTCGTTCGTACACTATCGCAAAGCTTACGCCCCAATCTCGTTTTTCTGCTCTTTACGAGAAAGGGGTAAGTCATTGGTTGAGTCACTTCGCTATGACAGAGCTTGAGAAAGAAGGGCGGATCATTAAAACCCTACGACCATGAAACGGTTGAGGAGTATGCGATCAGGGGTCAACACCGGTTCTGCCGGTTCAGGCCTCACATCGCGCTTGCTTCGTGCGGGAGCGAACACCGGCTCAGCTGGTAGTTCATCCGCATCGAGGACGCTTCGGCGTTAACCTCGTGTACTTTCAAAAAGACGGCCCCGTTTCGGCGGGGCTTTCTTGTTTTTAACTTTATTTTTGATTATTTTGCGGAGTAAAAAATTACAACGCGTCGAGTTGGCCCAACGCCAGTCGACTCAGAGGACAAGTCGTCGTGCTTTGAGACAAAGTCATGCACAATGCGACGCTCGTAAGCATTCATC
>CAZSFS010000050.1:0-2481 GCA_964606255.1 uncultured Candidatus Saccharibacteria bacterium
ATTTTTGAAAAAATGACAAACAAACCAAGCCCTGAAGACATGGTCTGGATTCAGAGGGCGTATGATTTTGCCCAAAAAGCTCACGAAGGGCAACTTCGCGCTTCGGGCGAACCGTATTTCAATCACGTTTTCGAGGTTTCTAAAATCCTCGCCGAATACGGCATGGACACCAAAACAATTATTGCCGGACTTCTTCATGACACTATCGAGGACACACCCATAACAGAAGAAGACGTTGAAAAACAATTTGGCGAAGATGTTGTATTTCTTGTAAACGGTGTTACGAAACTAGGAAAAGTTAAGTATCGGGGCGAAGAACGTCATGTCGAGTCGTTACGTAAATTTTTCGTCGCCATGGCCGAAGACGCCCGCGTCATCATCATCAAACTCGCCGACCGCTTACACAACGTTCGTACGCTCGAACACTTAAAGCCAGAAAAAGCCAAACGTATCGCGCTTGAGACCATCGAGATTCATGCTCCAATGGCAAATCGTCTCGGTATGTGGCGTCTCAAGGGCGAGCTCGAAGACCTTGCTTTTCCTTATGCCTTTCCCAAAGAAGCAGAAAATGTTAAAAATCTTTTGAAAACTAAAACTGATGCAGATCAAGCAAATTTAAATAAACTCCATAAAAAATTAGAAGAGGAGTTAAAGAAAAACAATGTCAAAGTTCTAGATATTAGCAATCGAATCAAGGGACTCTATAGCCTCTACAAAAAACTAAAAAACAAAGACATGGATATCGAAAAAATTTACGATATTGTGGCTTTACGGGTAATAGTTCCAAACATAGAAGACTGTTATCGTGTACTTGGTATAATTCACAGTCTTTGGAAACCCATTCCCGGAAGAATCAAAGACTTCATCGCCCTACCGAAACCAAATGGTTACAAAAGTATTCACACGACAATATTTACTGGTGGCGGAAGCGTGGCCGAAATCCAAATCCGCACGGGAGAAATGCATGAACAAGCCGAATTCGGTATTGCTTCGTTTTTCACTTACAAAGAAGGTTTCAAGAAGACCGACAAGCATCGTGACTGGATAGAACAATTCAAAGAACTTCAGAAAAATGTTGCTAAGCCTTCGGCGTTTTTGAATAATCTAAAAATGGATTTCTTTTCAAAAAGAATTTTCGTTTTTACTCCAAAGGGTGCCGTCATTGATTTACCCGAAGAATCTTCTGTTATAGATTTTGCCTATGCGGTACACTCGGACATTGGTCATCATGCTTCGGGGGCAAAAGTAAATGGTAAATATTCAAAATTGAACACGATACTTCACAACGGCGATATTGTTCATATAGAAACAAACGATAAAGCCGTTCCAAATAGCAAGTGGCTCGATCACGCGAAGACCACTCTTGCTCGCCGACATATTAAAAAATACGTCGATGAAAATAGTCTCATGACGAAATTCATGAATCGTTTTCGATAGAAATTAAAGAGAAAAGTTACTGATGTTGTATAAATCCGCGTCCTCTTCGGATTTTTTCTTGTCTCCCTCATCACGATCATCAAGCATCTCAACTTCTTCCTTCGTCTCGTCAAAGCCTTGTGCGGAGGCGGAGGACTTTTCTTCAGGAGAAACTATTGGCGACTCAACGTTTGCAAATTTTTCATCATTCAGAGAAATGCCTTTTGATTGGAGAGCCTGGATAAGTGAATCCAGATCTTCTTTGGAGAAGAAGTCGATTGTGAGCTTGCCACCAAAATCTTTCTTGTCGATTCGAACACGCGTACCTAGACTTTCACCAAGTTTCGTTTCAATCTCTTCGATTTCAGGATCAGGAAGAAGCTCGTGTTTACGAACCTTGTCTTTGGCGATACCACGAGCGATGCGTTCGGCCTCGCGCACAGTCATTTTCTTGAAAACAATTTCTTTGAAAAGCACCGACTGTTCATCTGGACGGTCATTTAGCATTAGAAGTGGTCGAGTATGGCCTTCGTTAATTTTTCCAGCCGACAACGCGTCGATGATTTCCTGTGGCATCTGAAGCATTCTCAAACTATTTGAAACGTATTCTCGAGACTTTCCGACTTTGCGTCCAATGTCTGCATGTGAGAATCCGAATTCCGTTGCAAGGCGAAGAAACGCTCTGGCGCGATCAATTGGGCTTAGGTCTTCTCTTTGTAAGTTCTCAATGATGGCAAGCTCGAGCTTCATCATCGGGTTTTCTTCTTTTCTGATGACGGCCGGGACCTGTGATAGTCCGGCAAGTCTGGAGGCGCGCAGACGGCGCTCTCCAGCGATGAGTTCGTAATTTACATTGAATCCTCCATCTTCGTTTGGAATCTCAATCCTAGAGACCACCAAAGGCTGCAAGACGCCGTACTGACGAATTGACTCAGCCAGGTCTTTCAAACGCGCTTCATCAAAGTCCCGCCTTGGTTGATAAGGGTTTGGGACAATCTTGTGTGTATCGATAAAAAATATTGAATCTCCGGCAATTTCATTATTTGGCATGGAGATATTTTAGCA
>CAZSFS010000051.1:0-2458 GCA_964606255.1 uncultured Candidatus Saccharibacteria bacterium
ATCAATCCAGGCGAGGCTGGAAGCTTTGCTCATGATTTCGAATCAATTTTAGGATATATCAAGTCGATCGAATCGGTCGATATTGGTGACGTTAAACCAGAGTATTTAGTAGAAAATGTTACTCGCGAAGATGGAAATCCAAATCCGACTGGCGCAAATTCCGAAACGCTTCTTGCTGCTGCGCCGGCGACTCATGACGGCTTTGTAAAAGTAAATAAAATTCTCTAATGGATCCCGATAGTGATGTCTAAGTTAGGAATAAAGAATAAAGTAGTATAAATTATGAAAGTAAGATTATCAGAGAATTTAATTAAGAATACGTCAGCCCGAGGCTGACTATCACTATCGGGATGGATCTAAAAAATCTCACAATTGCTGGAGTTCATGAATCTTTCGAGAAAGGCGAGTTCAGCGCGCTTGATCTCACCCGCGCCTACATTGAAAATATCAAATCCAAAAATCCTGACATAAACGCATTTCTAGAAATTTTCGCCGATGCCGAAGAGCAGGCTAAGCGAGCTGACGAAATGATTGCACGAGGTGAAATCAAATCTCTGACAGGAATTCCAGTTGCGCTCAAAGATAATATTTTATTTGCAGGTCACAGAGCTGGAGCTAGTTCGAAAATTCTCGAAGGCTATGTTGCAACGTATGATTCGACTGTTGTGCAAAAATTGCGCGAAGAAGGCGCTGTCATTATCGGACGTACAAACATGGATGAGTTTGCCATGGGATCTTCTACGGAAACTTCTGCATACGGTGTGACTAAAAATCCAATCGATACTTCGACCGTCCCGGGCGGTTCATCGGGAGGTTCGGCCGCAGCTGTGGCCGCTGACATGTCTCTTGTTGCGCTCGGTTCTGACACCGGTGGATCTATCAGACAACCCGCTGGATTTTGTGGAATTGTTGGATTGAAACCAACTTACGGGTCAATATCTCGTCATGGACTTATGGCCATGGCATCATCTTTGGATATAATTGGCCCGCTTACGAAAACTGTTATCGATGCGGAGGTTATTTTCAATTCTTTGGCTGGAAGCGACAAAATGGATTCGACAACCATTCCAGAAGAAAAAAGAATTTGTAAAAAAACTTCTGTGAAAAAAATTGGTGTACCAAAGAGTTTTTTGAAGGGCGAGGGAATAGATCCGAAAACTTTAGCAAATTTCGAAAAATCGTTAGAGAAATTGAAATCTCTAGGTTATGAAATTGTTGATGTAGAAATTCCGCTCATAGAACATTCTCTCGCGGTTTACTATATTTTGATGCCAGCCGAAGCGTCGACGAATTTGGCGCGATTTGATGGTATTCGTTACGGACTGTCATTACCAGGTGCAACCACCGCTGAGTCTTACAAAAACACAAAAGAAGCTGGATTTGGCGCTGAAGTAAAACGTAGAATTTTACTTGGTACTTATGTTTTGTCTCACGGTTACTATGATGCTTATTACAACAAAGCAATCAAAATGCGTGCCAAAATTACCGAAGAGTTGAACAAGGTGTTCGAAAGCGTCGATTTGATTGTTACACCGACATGCCCAACGCCGGCTTTCAAACCAGGCGAGAAGAAAGACCCACTTGCAATGTATCTGTCAGATATTTTCACTGTGCCGGCCAACATTGCCGGGATTCCAGCTATATCAATCCCAAACGGAAATTCTTCGACTGGTCTACCTTTTGATATTCAATTCATGGCGCCGCACTTTGGTGAAAAACTTTTATTCGAGGTTGGCAAAAATTACGAAAAGCATAATAATTAGTATATGTACCAAACAGAACCAAGTTTTCTAGATTGGTTTTTCTTAAAGATCTACAATCTTTTTACCTCGGGTGTAACTATACATGGTCCTGGTCAGGGATTTAAAAATACAATTATATTTTTGCTTTCTTTGATCGGAATATTTTTTCTAGGGATAGTGATTTATTCGGTTATTCGTCTCAAAGAACGTCGAAAAATGGAACACGAGGAGTATCACAAGAAAATTCATGCCGCCGGTCAAGTTCATTATGATGAAAAAGAAACCAAAGAATGGAACGCAGTATTGAAACATATCGAATCTGACAATCCTGGCGATTGGCGAGTGGCTATTATAGAAGCTGACAAAATGCTCGATAGTCTAACCAAAGAGTTAGATCTTGTCGGTGATGATTTGGGTGAAAGACTCAAGAACGCGAGTGTCCATCATTTCAAAAATATCAATAATGCATGGGAAGCCCACAAGGTTAGAAATCGGATTGCTCACGAGGGTTTGTCGTACGATCTATCTTATCGCGAAGCAAAGAAAACAATAGAACTCTACGAGTCAGTTTTTAAGGACGCGAACTTCATCTAGCCTTTCTTGCGATAATCAAATTTTTCTGTATAATCATCTCTACTATATAGCGGGGTGGAGTAGTGGTAACTCATCAGGCTCATAACCTGAGGACGGCCGTTCGAATCGGCCCCCCGCAACAA
>CAZSFS010000052.1:0-1855 GCA_964606255.1 uncultured Candidatus Saccharibacteria bacterium
AACTGGGCATGCACGGCTCATCTATAAGATGAGTAGCGACGAACAAGGGGCCCCGGCATTTGCTGGGGCCTTCTTCGTTTTTAATAAGGTTTGACCAGGGGAAAGACCTGTGTTATTATGTTTTCAAACCATGACAACTACATGACAACCAGAACACCACTCTCGGCAACGGACGTTCGACATCGGATCATTGAAAAATTCCTGGAAGACAGGAAATATCGAATCGAAGAACGTCATCATCCAGTACGAGACGCCGATGATTTGGCCGCTCTCGTTCTGCGTTTTGCGATCAAGGGCGTAAAGCAGTACCGTGGCAAGATGTCTGACCGCGAGGGTCTAGACGTTTGCGCCGAACAGGTCTGCGCCATGTTCGTCGAACGCGATTTTCAGGATCCCAGGGAGATCGATTCGATTTGGGGCGGTTGGCAGGCAATGCTTTCCAGGCTCAACTGGTATGAGCAACCTGAGTTCATTGATCTCTGGCACGCGCTCATGTGTGCCGAGCAATCTGTACCACAGTCAGTCGCCGCCTGACATACACCGAACCTTCATCGTAGGGCCCGCCATCTTTGGTGGGCCCGCTTTGTTTTTAATTGAGAAAAAATCATTTCTATACTAAAATGTTCTCTATGCAATCAAGAACTTATATCCGTGATCTTTCAGGTCGCGCCGGGGAAGAAGTCGTCATAAAATGCTGGATTCAGATCAGGCGTGATCAAGGGAAAATGATTTTCTTCGATTTTCGTGATGCTACTGGCGTCGTTCAGGGCGTCGTCCTTCCAGGCTCAGGAGCGATGGACGTGGCTAAAGAAACTCGCTCCGAGTGGGTTGTTGCTGTTACCGGAAAAGTAAACGGCCGACCTGAGAAAAATGTTAAAGTTGGAGTTCTAAACGGCGACATCGAACTCGAAGTTCTCGGAATGGAAGTTTTAAACAAAGCCGAAACTCCGCCGTTTGATATTCTCTCTGATACTCGCGAAGTGAACGAAGAAGCACGTCTAACCAATCGTTACATTGATATTCGATCTGAAAGACTTCAGAAAAATTTGCGCATGCGACACAAAGTGCAGAATTTTGTGCGTGGAATTCTCGATGCACAGAACTTTGTCGAAGTCGAAACTCCAATCTTCACCAAATCTACTCCCGAAGGCGCGCGCGATTACGTCGTGCCATCTCGCATCTATCCAGGAAACTTTTACGCGCTCCCACAATCACCCCAGCAATACAAACAGCTTTTGATGGCTGGAGGAATGGAACGTTATTACCAATTTGCACGATGTATGCGCGACGAAGACCTGCGCGGCGATCGTCAGCCAGAATTCACTCAGCTCGACATGGAAATGTCTTTCGTTGAAGAAGCTGATGTTATGTCTGTGACAGAAAATTTGCTCATCAAGATTGTTACTGAGCTTTATCCAGAGAAAAAGATTCAAGCAATTCCATTCCCACGAATTCCTTACAAGGAAGCGATGGAAAAGTACGGTTCTGATAGACCAGATATTCGTGAGAATAAGGAAGACGCAAACTTACTCGCGTTTTGCTGGGTAGTAGATTTCCCGTTCTTCGAACGAACTGACAAATCTGACAATCCTCAGGCGCAGGGTGAGTGGACATTTACACATAATCCGTTTTCACTCTGCAAGCCGGAACACCTAGCGAACGTGATGGAAAAGAAAAACATTGCCGATGTTTTGGCTGCGCAGTACGACATTGTTCTAAACGGTTATGAAATCGGCGGGGGATCAATCCGTGCGCACGATCCAGAAATTTTGAAAAATATTTTGGGAATCCTCGGCTACGCACCAGAAAAAATCGAAACTGACTATGGACACATGCTCAAAGCCTTGGCTTCGGG
>CAZSFS010000053.1:0-1778 GCA_964606255.1 uncultured Candidatus Saccharibacteria bacterium
CACATCGACTTTTCTTATGAAGTTTCGCGTGCGCTTCAGGCCGTCGAAGGCTCTATCATGCTTGTCGACTCGACTCAGGGAGTTCAGGCCCAGACGTTTACTACACTTCACATGGCGCAAAAACTCGGTGTAAAAATTATTCCCGTTTTGTCAAAAATAGATTCACCGCTTTCTCGTGTCGATGAAGTCAAAGCCGAAGTAGCCAAAGTTCTCGATATTAGCGAAGACGAAATTTTAACAGTGTCTGGTCGTACAGGCGAAGGTGTGCCGAAGCTTCTCGAAGAAATCGTTAAACGTGTACCACCACCAGTTGAAAAGATTCCAGATACAAAAAGTTCGCGATCGCTTGTCTTTGATTTTCAATATTCAAACCACAAAGGTGTTATTGTCTACGTTCGGGTTATTGACGGCACGATTAAAAAGGGCGACGTTTTGAAATTTGCTTCAGCTAATGAAAAGTTTATAGCGCTTGAAGTTGGAATTTTTTCACCGAGTCCTGTGCCAGCGGAGAAAATTTCTGCTGGAGAAATTGGCTACATCGTTACTGGTATCAAAAAGCCGGGTGTTGCGTCCGTTGGAGACACTGTAACGCCCGATAAAAATCCACTTCCGACTCTCGAGGGCTACATGACGCCAAGACCTGTCGTATGGGCGTCCATTTACCCAGAAGATCAAGACGATTTTGACGAACTTCGCGCATCTTTGGGTAAACTTAAACTTTCTGACTCATCTCTTACATACGAGGAAGAAACTTCTGGAGCTTTGGGGCGAGGATTTCGTGCCGGATTTCTGGGAATGCTTCACTTGGAAATTATCACTGAACGGTTGCGTCGAGAATTCAATCTAGATCTTGTCGTTACAAGTCCTTCTATTACTTACAAAGTTAAATACAAGGGAAGTGGCAAAGAAGAAATGATTTACTCGCCACACACTTTCCCAAACGATGGAGAGTTGTCAGAGATTTTAGAACCTTGGGTGGAAGTAAAAATAATTACACCGACGAGTTATCTCGGAAATATCATGCAACTTCTTTTCGATCATGAGGCCGAGGCCAAAGACGTTGAGAATTTTGGCGATAACAGGACTTCGCTTTTGGTTGAAATGCCTCTTCGTGAACTAATGCGAAACTTTTTTGATGATTTGAAATCGGCTTCGTCGGGCTATGCTTCTATTTCATACGAAATTGGCGCATATCGCGAAGCTGACGTGGTTCGACTCGATATTCTTGTAGCCGATGAACCGGTGGTGGCTTTTGCTAGAGTTGTGTCTCGCCGTAAAGTTCAAGATGAAGCTGAAAAGGCCGTTAAAAAACTCCACGAGATAATGCCCCGACAAATGTTCGTTACGAAAATTCAAGGTAGAGCGCTCGGACGAATTTTGTCATCCGAAACTTTGAAGGCTTTCAGTAAAGATGTCACCCAACACATGTACGGGGGAGACATTACGCGAAAAATGAAACTTCGTGAGAAGCAAAAAAAAGGAAAGAAAAAGATGGCCGAGAGGGGAAAGGGAAATGTAAACATCCCACACGATGTGTTTCTAAAAATGATGAGGGAATAGCAAAGAAAAAGTATAAATTAAAAGGCACGAGGTTCTGTATGTAAACCACAGACCTCTCCCTCTCGAAAAAGCCCGTCCTTCAAAAGGCGGGCTTTTTCTTGCGAGAGTCCTTCCAATTTATACTTTTTCTTTGCTGGGTGGGTGAGGCTATTGGAATATAGGGGCGTAGAGGAGAATCATCGAGACAATAATAATGCAAGCCATGATGGCCCAAGCAC
>CAZSFS010000054.1:0-1619 GCA_964606255.1 uncultured Candidatus Saccharibacteria bacterium
TCCGCGTGAGTTTCTGGATTTACTTTTGGATAAATTTTCTTGATCTTGCCTGCTGGATCAATCAGATATGACTTGCGAAGTATGCCGATATATTTCTTGCCATACATGCTTTTCTCGCCAAGTGCTTCGTATTTATTTAAAACTTCTTTTTCAGTGTCAGCAAGAATTGGAAAAGGTAAATCATATTTCTCTTCGAACTTTTTGTGGCTTTTGACTGTGTCAGCCGAAACTGCCAGAACTTTGCATTTTAATTTTTTGAAATTATGAAAGTCGTCGCGAATGCTACACGCTTCTTTGGTACACCCCGGAGTATCATCTTTGGGATAAAAATAAAGTAAAACCCAATTTCCTAAATATTCTTTAAGTGAATGCACTTTGCCATTCTGGTCTGGGAGTTTAAAATCTTTTGCTTTGGTTCCAATTTTTATCATGACCTCATTTTACTCCTCTTTTTCGAGGACGGAAACATCTGTTATACTCGACCTATTATGGCCATATATGCAATATTGAGTGTTGTCGTTGTGAGTCTTGTTTCTCTGGTTGGGGTCTTGGCTTTGTCTGTACGAGAAGACCGTTTGAAAAAATCTGTCTATATACTCGTCTCGGTTGCCGTCGGCGCCCTTTTGGGAGATGCTTTCATTCACATCATCCCAGAAGCTTTTGAAACTTCCACCAACGTTACTTCGACTGCTCTCCTCGTCATCGTTGGTATTGTACTATTTTTTATCATCGAAAAATTCCTACACTGGCATCATCATGGCGAAGACGTCGAACACAAACATGTCGAGCCAGTCGGTAAACTCATTCTTATATCTGATGGATTTCACAATTTGATCGATGGAATTATCATCGGTGCAAGTTACTTGGCTAGCGTCGAAATTGGTATCGCCACAACTTTGGCCGTCATCCTTCACGAAATCCCACAGGAAATTGGCGACTTTGGAGTTCTGATTCACGCCGGATATTCGAAGAAAAAAGCATTGTGGTGGAATTTTATCTCGGGACTAGTTGCTGTTGTCGGAGTCTTGATCGTACTCGTTCTTGGTAAAGTGACAGAATCTTTCGTAACCTCCATCTTGCCGATTGCCGGCGGAGGATTTATTTACATCGCTCTCTCGGACCTTATTCCAGAACTTCACAAAACTAAAGAAAGAAAACATTCTATATATCAGATACTCGCGCTCGTCATTGGAGTCTTGGCTATGATTGCTTTGCTTGTGCTCGAGTAGCGAAGCGAAAGTGAAATTTTGTGAGTCCCGAGGACTCAAGTGCTCCAACACACTTGCGCAGGGTGAATAAAATTTCACTTTCGCGAAGCCATAATTCTATAAAAGCAAAAGCCCCGCGTTTGACGCGGGGCTTTTGCTTTCACGATTATGCTCGTGTGATGTTCTTCGCACTAGGTCCTTTGTCACTTTCAACCAAGTCAAAATTTAGAGTATCGCCAACTTTCAAATCTTCGAAAGCTACACCCTGTAAATCTTTGGCATGAAAGAATAGATCCTTCTCTTCGCCTTCGCGAGCGATGAATCCAAAACCTCTGTCCGTAAGAGTTTTAATTGTTCCAGTCATTTGTTTTTTATATTTTCTGCAGAAACCCCGACCTCAATTTCTAATGG
>CAZSFS010000055.1:0-1558 GCA_964606255.1 uncultured Candidatus Saccharibacteria bacterium
CGATAGTTTTAGCATCAGGCTTCAGGTATTCGATATCAACTTCCGGAAATTCTTCGGCAATTTGCTCCAGATGATTAACAATCGTACTAAAGACAAGGCCACGCTCCTTCATAATTTCTTCAATCGACTTTTTTTCTTCAATTAATTTCTTAGTAATTTCAAGCGTTGAGAGTTTGACTGGTTTTTGTAAAACGACTTTTTCTATCGTTCCCCCATTTCGTTCGATGAAAGCATTAACGAGTTTTTTGTGTTCTTCTTCGGATAACTTGTTAAACATTTCAGCATTCTCGTCAGACTCAATTTGCAAACTTTCATCAAAAGCGAGAATTCGTGGATCCATCGACAAAGCTTCGGCCGTTAGTCCAACAAGTCTTAGGCCTTCGAGTTTTCGTAGTCGCGACAATGCCACGTAGCCCATGCCATAAGTAAAAGTTCTCGATAAATCAATTTCTGCATAATCGAGACTCATGCCCTGACTTTTGTGAATTGTAATCGCCCACGCAAGTCGTAGTGGATACTGAATAATTTCTGCTTTTATTTTTCCTTCTTCATCAATCTTCCAAGACTCCTGAGAAACTTCTATACGATGACCATCCAACGTTTCAACAATCGGATCGCCATTGTCTGCAAAATCAACGACTTCGCCCTGGGTTCCGTTTACATAACCTTTCTCTGAATTATTTTTAACGAACATTACTTTGGCACCAACTTTTAGTCGCAACTCAGAACTTGCCAGACAAGACTTTTTTAAAATCTCGATTAGATTTGTCCGGCCTTTGGAATACATATCGAATTTTTTCTCCGCGCCATTAATTTTTTGAAGCTCAACCAAATTTATCGTGTCGACGTCAGCGTTATGCGTGTAGAGTTTTGTTGGCATAACATGCGTTGGTAGCTCGGCATTCATGCGTTCTTCAATTAAATAAAAATTATCTTCGTGAACATTGCCTTCACGGATATTATTTAGAATTCCGGTGTAAATGTCGTCTTCTTGGCGATGTTGTTCGGAGAGATAACACACGGCTGGTTTCATACGTGTCCACGCATCAGAATAAAAAACGAAATCTTTTTTTACTTCATCAACGTCCTGATTGTCACCGTCACTCTGATTCCAGCTTTTCGAAATCGGAGGAAGCTGGAAAAAATCGCCCGAGAGGATTACTTGCATACCACCAAAGGGACTGTCGTTTCTTTTGAAGGCTCGGGCCACGCGTTCCACCATGTCGAGTGTTCTAGCGTGCAACATGGAAACCTCGTCGATGATCAAAACTTTTGTTTCATCAAAACGTTTCGCCAAATATGGTTTTTGCGTAAGTGCGTCGAGATCGTAGTCGGATAAACTATCGCGAATCCCAACACCCGAGAAGCCATGAATTGTCATACCGCCCATGTGCGTGGCCGCAATTCCAGTCGAAGCCGTAACCGCAACCGAGATGTTGTGCTCACGAAGCCATTTGATGTATTGATTCAAAAGATAAGTCTTGCCGGAACCAGCCGAACCCGACAGGTAAACATTTACCCCTGTTTGCATAATTTTGAGCGCTTCGGCTTGAGTCAT
>CAZSFS010000056.1:0-1551 GCA_964606255.1 uncultured Candidatus Saccharibacteria bacterium
TGGTTCATCACCGAGTTTGATACCAGCGTTTTTTAGAACGTTTCGCTCAGAAGAATGAATGTCTGTTTCTGTTTTTATTTCGAGTTTTTCTTCCGATTCTACTTCTTTTAGAGTTTGTTTTAGAGTATTTTTAATTTTTTCGTTTAATTTTACATTTATCTCATCAATGATTAGATCAACTTTGTCTTCAGGAATCCTTAACTCTTTTAAAAGAATCGAACGAAATTCGTCTGGATGAGTAATGCCGACTAGGACCAAAATAAGCTCATTTTGAATGTTTCCAATATCATCAACATGTAGAGAATATTTTCTTCCAATATCAAAAACAATATTTTCCCAGCCAGACTGGCGGATAGCCTCGGCGAGTGGTGCCGGGATTTCTTCCATTCTTTCTTCAATTTGTCTTTTGAAATTTAGGTCCATACGAATTTAGTTTGTCTTTTTATCTTCTTTTTTCTCTACGGCAATAGCTTTCTTTTCTTCTTTTTCAGCCGCTAGACGAATGTTTGCAGAAGCACCTTGACGAGCAGCTGTTCCACCAGTAGCAACTACTTTGTCATAAAACCAATTAAGGGCGTCGGGTTTAATGGACTCTGCATAAGTTCGCAAAGTTTCTGTATCTCGTTTATTCTTTGCCTTTTGAACACCTTTAAACATCTTTTCTTCTTTTTTCCAATTCTTTTCGATTTCATCAGTGATACTTTTGACGCCAGTAACCATTCCTCTAGCGTCAGCAAGATTTTTAGTAGCATCTTTGAGTTGTTGATCATTTGCTCTACCGTCCTTATGATCTCTCAATATAATAGAGTAATCGCTTTTAGCCTCGGCGAGGGCCTTGTCTGCTTTTTCTTTTTTCTTAGTCCAACCTTCATAATCAAGAGACTCTGAGCCTAAATTAACCACCAATCCACTATTTTGGTCGACATAGGTTATATCTTTTTTAACAGTATTTCTTTTTGCTTCGTTTTGTACTCTCAAGAATTCCGTCTCAGCATCTATGAGAGATTTGGTTACTTTTGTTGTTACCACATTTCCATTTGCGTCTTTTTGTTCTTCAGAAAATACATTTCCGTTTGCATCAACATGGATTGTCTGAACTGTTGAATCAGTATCTTTGAGTTTTTCTTTAAATGCTTCTTTTTCTTTCTGATAAGCTTCCATTCGCTGAACATAACCACCTTTTGTTGTACCCTTACCCAGACTTACTCCTTCAAAGCCCGCACCAGCCATCTGTTTTCCAAGTAATTCACTACTTCTGCGACCAAAACCGGTATTCCGAAAATCAAAATCTTTCTTAGAAACAGAATCCGTGGCTTTGTAAAGAGTCCTGCCAACGGAAGATCTTTTAGCCCAATCCTGAAAGCCTTTCTTTTCTGCAAGCTTTGCAGCGCCAGCACCAATAATGGATCTACCGATCAAAGCAGTACCGCCAGTAGCAACCCCCAAAGCTGCAGTCACGCCCATTCCCGCGATTTTTCCAAACACACCTGTAAGCGCCTTACCAACTTCCCCCGACATATCTACCGCGACTTTTTTCGCTTGTTTTAAAAT
>CAZSFS010000057.1:0-1505 GCA_964606255.1 uncultured Candidatus Saccharibacteria bacterium
CTTGAAGAAATAATCGAGCCTTGAAAACGCCCCATTAAAAATGCATAATGGGGCGGTTGACCACCCGGGGCTCCCCGCCTGCAGCAGCTATGCGCAGCATTGCGGGCAGGAGTTGGTTAGGTAAATAATATGTTCTATACATATGTTTTGAAAAGCTTGAAAGACGGAGAACTTTACATTGGTTTTTCCAATGATCTAAAGAAAAGATTTTCCGAACACAATAAAGGTTTGGTTGATGCAACTAAGACTAGACGACCCTTTGAGTTGGTGTATTATGAAGCTTGTCTTAGTAAGGAGAAAGCCATTAGTAGGGAAAAGTCGCTCAAAACAGGTTTCGGCCGAGCTTATTTAAAAAAGAGAATATAAACAACCGCCCTTAGCTCAGTTGGTTAGAGCACAGAGCTTATACCTCTGGGGTCCTAGGTTCGAATCCTAGAGGGCGGACAAACTGATAAAATTTGGTATATGGAGAATTCATTAGGAAAAAAAGTAAAAAAGATTTTAAAGGGAGCTGTTGTTGCGGCAGCAATTACTGGACTTCCAGATGATGTAAAAGCTCAAGGACCCGAAGAGGGTGAATTGGATTATAAAAAGCGAATGGAGATGTATAAAGACTCCCTAACTTTGTATACTCAGGGTCAAAAAGAAAAAGAAATTTTAGACAAAGCAGAAACATATTATGAATGGGAGGCTGACGCAAGGTGGCAAGATAACAAAGGGGCTGCCTTTGATGAGGCAATGGAGAGATTGAAAAAAACAAACGGAGAATATCCACAACCCAGAGCAGAGCATAAATTTGATGGTGAAGCCGGTGCTAGAGTTTTTGAAAAGCCAATAAAGCCAAAAATACCCCAGAAAAAAGAAGAAGAATCTGCATCTAACATCACTATACCAGAGCAAGTTCCAGGAATTATTCAACAAGAAGAATTATCTCTGGAAACATACATCATGCCTGACGGTCATCACTATACGTATGAACAATTGATTAAATTTTTTCCAACCATGAAAGATTCGAAAGTATTTGAGAGAAATTTTGGTAAAAAACCTCCCGTGGAGAAATAATAATTACTCAAAATGTATCTTCTTTTCTCTTTTTTGGAATTCTGATTCCAGGATCGGGAATTTGGAGAGTTTGTTTTTCTGTATAATTTCTTGCGCTTCTTTGCGCGCTGCTTCTACCATTTTCATATTCTTGATCGCTTCCATGCCGAGGTCTGTCACGCCCCATTGCTTCATACCGGCCAGATCTCCCGAGCCTCGAAGTTTTAGATCAAGTTCTGATAATTCAAATCCGTTTTTGGCAGTCTCGAGCGCCTTCAATCTGTCGACACTTTTCTTGCTCTCACTATTTGGCATGACGAAACAATACGCCTGATGGTTCGAACGGATGACGCGGCCACGAAGCTGGTGAAGTTGTGCCAGACCAAATCGTTCTGCGCCTTCGATAATGATGAGCGTCGCATTTGGAACGTTGACGCCGACTTCGACGACAGATGTCGCGCACA